>NZ_JAYGHN010000028.1:0-86357 GCF_034931845.1 Calothrix sp. UHCC 0171 | reverse complement strand
TGATTTGTTGTTGATAATTCAATACGGTTCAGTTAGAGCCAAAAATGTTGAATTGCGTAGGTTGGGTGGAGTGAAACGCAACCCAACATTTTCAAGATTTTGTTGCGTTCCACTGCGTCACACCCAACCCACAATTATCCTTAACTGAACCGTATTGGTTGATAATTCCCTATTTCTTCTAAAAATACATCATACCATTTTTGATTTTTATAGTACAATTGCACTAACAAACAAAATTACTGGAGCATGAGGATTCGCAAATATTCTTCATACAGAAAAATTAATTACTAATTTGGGAAGTATAAATTTAGGTGACTCACCTGGAAGAATTTGTCAAAAATTACGGTACCAAGTTGAATATATAAGCACAGTGAGGACATATGGATATTAAGTTAGGGTTTGGCTCTATTCCCAGAGTGCAATATGTCTTTGTCAGTAGAGAAGGAGATGTATGTTGGTATATGCTTGCCGAAGATGAAAAGCAAATACCGATTTACGACAAAGGGTTAACTGGGATAATTACAGGGATTGAATGTAATAAAAGTGTTGAAACTAAGTTTGGATTAACTAGCAAAACTGATTTGGCGATTTTGGCTGATAAGCCTTATGTAATTCGCTCTGGGCGAGAATCAATTTTCTCAAAGAGTTTGTTGTTATCGCTGGATGCCTTAACTATCGAACAGTTGCGAAATCCTTTAACAATTGCGGTTAGTCCTGGGGATAAAACGGTAGTTTTTTGCAACGTTTATGATCCTACAACCTATCGAGTAGTTGATTTTAGCTGGAATGGACATAGAGAGATTGATTTACAAGCTTTAGAAGAACGAGTCACCGATAAAATTAGTCGAGTTGCGGCAAATTCAGGACAAAACATCACGCATGGGGAATTAAGGCTGCAAATGATGACGCAGATAGATAAATATCTGACTCAGTTAGCTTGGAAACCAGAACAGGGGCGCAGGTATTTACAGCAGCACTATGGGAAAACTTCACGCCGACAGTTATCTGATTCTGAATTATTAGATTTTACTTTTAGGGTTATGGAAATGGCAGGTGTGATGCAAAATGTGTATACACAAAGTAGCTCACCAATAGATATTGATAAGCTGTCGCGTATTTAATTTGTATATGGGACGCAAGCAAGATGCCCTGGAGTTTTCCGTGAAGAATATCTCCCTGGAAACTCCTCTCCACACTACAGTAATTTGACGTTTTCGTCTTATACAATTTAGCCCCACATCAGCTTATCAAAGCTTCGTAAATTACCTCATAAGCTTATTTCTTGCCCACAAAACCCTAGAATCATCTCAATTTCAACGAATCAGTTATTCTTAATTTTCTCCGCGTCCCCTTATCTCCCCATCTCCCCATCTCCCCATCTCCCCATCTCCCCATCTCCGTGTCGGTTTAAGCATCAGCAAAGAAACCTAATATTATTGTGCTTGACAGAATTTTCGATCGCTATCATGTTGGGGGTATTGCCATGAATAAGCAAAGTGACTAATTCCGCGAACACGGGGGGCAAATTGTCGCAAGGCTTGCATTTGGATTTCTAAGGATGGACGATTGCTAATTGATTTTCCCCAGCTACCGGCGATCGCTGGTATGATTTGGGTGTCTGATTGAGAAATTCTCAATACACGCTCAACTTGTTGAGCTATACAACCAGCATTGCCACAGTTAGCATAGGACATGGGATGCCATTCTAAACTGCTGGGAAATCTGTCCCAAGGTTGCAAGCGCGAGTCATAACCTTGTCCTAGTATTTGATTACCTTCGGGAAAAAAGACTGTACCTGCGGGGATACCCATTTTTTGGGCTGGGTATGCAGCCATATTCACAAAATCAACTATTCCCTGCATGGCATGGGCTACGGAAAGTTGCCACAATTCTGATTGCAGTTGTGGTTGGCGTAATCCTGGGGGGATAATCGCTTTTTGCATGGTGGGATTACGACCTTGCCACAAAGGTTCGTTTTCTTGGGGATATAATCTATCTGTGTCGTTAATATCGCTGACTGTAATATATCCTTTGCCAATAAAGCGACGAATTAATTCTAAACCTTTGTAATTTTTTGCCCTTCTAAATAATGCTTGTTGGGTAGCTTCTGTATATAGCCACAAATCTGTAACTTTAGTGGCGATAGAATCTTCACCTGCTTGACGGGGATAACGCACGTAGTCGAATAATATACCATCGGGACGACGACGTGCTACTTCCTCTACCATCCGGTAATAATCGGCTTTGGCTTGTTTATTATAGGGGTCTATAAATACTTGAGTGCCGTTATCGACAACGTATAAACTGGTTTGTCCTTTACCGTTACGAGCGATCGCATTTTCTCGATCTTTTCTTTGGGCATAGCTGTAACCAAAGTTATTGGTATACATCCAAGAGTATACTTTTAAACCACGTTGTCGCCCTTTTTGAATTGCTGCTGCTAGTAAATCGGCATTTTCTGCACCGGGCAGATTAACTACTGATTTCCATGGGGTTGGGTTACGATTTGCAGGTAGCAAAACCCTACCATCATAGAAAGTTTCAACGTAAACCTGGTTATAGCCCTTATTGGCAATTCGATCCATAATGCGATCGAGGGAACCAGCTTTGATATCACAAGGGTACAAGCGCAACCAAATCGCTTGGACTTTTAACCAGTTTTGCTGGCGACATTCTTTGATAATTTGTGCATGTTGTTTCAGTATTTGTTTGTAGCTAATTTGTGCGGCTTCATTTCCCCGCAGTGCTGAAATTCGCAGGTTTTCTTTTTCTTGCACGCTTCGAGGTGATAATTGGCAATACTCGTTAACCTGGGCTGAAATTGGTTTATTTGCTAAAAACGGTAAAAGCAAACTACTAGTGACAAAGACAGCTAAAAGATGTCGCCAAAAGAACATTGGTTTTGCAACATTCAAGGGACGATTGGGCATACTAATTTTTGCTTTTGAATTTTAGATTAACAATTTACATAAAGAAGAGTCTGCTTTTATAGGCAGGTTCAGTCACTCGAATATAACAGACACACAAATAAATAATGTATTTGCAAGCATAATTAATCAATATTAATCAATTGTGATTATTTCTAATTCACGACAGATAAATATATTGTAGTTTTTTATACTAATTTTAAATAAGTAAATAGTAAGTATTTAGAAGGTGGGTACTTGCCCACCTCATGGTAAATAAACAGTAAATAATCTTGGGTTTTGCTTAAGCGCCACGTCGCAAAGCAGATTCAACCTGGACAAATTCTTCTTGTAAACGGTCTTTGAGCTTTTGTGGTACGGGACGGTTAGGATAGGAACTGTAATGTCCAGCCAGAGAGTTGAGTGCAGTTCGCATGGTGGTAAAAGAACTGAGGCTAGCAACTGAGCTATTACGTTGGTAACGAGCCGCAAACTCATTTATTTTTTGACGCGCTTCTGTTTGGACTACCCCTCTATCTGGCGCATCATTGGGCAATTCTAAAATATTTTTGAGAATGTTAACGACTGTTAAAGTATCTTGACTATAGTTTCCAGTTAAGGTGTCTGCATTGGCAGAAGAGGGAAAACTCATCAAACCGATGACTACAACCAATACCAAAGAAAGCAGGCGTGACAAATAGCGCTTCATAAACATTAAGTGAAACAATACCTAAATCAAAGTCCATACTATCTTGGATTGGTATCCGGGGGAAAGGAAAAGTCATATCCAGTCCGTTTCAAAACCGATCACATTCCATAATTGCGGGATGATTTGGGAATTTGTATCGAATAACAATCGCCCCATCTCCCCATCTCCGCTCAGTTCTTCTACACCCAATTAACTATTTTGAGGATTTTGATATCGATAAAAAACATGAGGTAAGTTGGCGTGGATAATATTGGCTTCATATAAAAAACCTATTTTTTGCATTACCCGTTCAGACCTTTTGTTGGCGATGAGAGTGTAACAAACAACGCTCTCATAATTAAAGTGATTAAATGCTATTTCTAATGATTTTGTACCAATTTCTACCGCCAAACCTTGACCCCAAAATTCCGGCATCAAAGCATAGCCAAGTTCAACTTCTTCACTACCATTGACTATTACTCTTCTAATCCCTCCTCGCCCTACAAATATGTCAGTCTTTTTGTCAAAAAAAATCCACTGTCCATGTCCGTAATATTCCCATTGCTTGCAGTTGGATGTGAGACTATCTTGGGCTTCTTCTCGACTCCAAGTACCTCCTAAGGTTGCCATAACTTCGATATTAGAAGCCATTTTCCAATAATATTTCCAATCCGATGGGTGTATTCTCTCACCTCGAAGCCTCTGGGTTTCTATTTGCTCAACTTGCATAAAACCAAGACTAATTCTGATCGAAATTCAATTGTAAATAAGGTAGCTAAATTTAGCATATTTCTCCCACAGAATTCTGAGTCTAAACTGCTGTTTTAGGCAATCATCTGCACTAAGGTTTGTGCATTTTGAACGATCGCATCCCAATTGCCTGTTTCGATGAGAGGTTTGGGGAATAATTCACTACTAACACCAACTGCGATCGCTCCGGCTTGGAGAAAATTGTGAGCATTTTCTAAGGTGACACCACCAGTAGGAATTAGGGGAATATGTCCTAGGGGTCCCTGTAAGCTTTTGATATAGTTCGCACCGCCCAGAGATTGTACGGGAAACACTTTAATACAAGGTACACCTAAATTCCAAGCACTAATAATTTCCGTGGGAGTTAGTGCCCCTGGATTCATGGGGATGTTTTTCTTGATACTTGCAGTAATTAATTCCGGGTCAACGTGAGGTGTAAAGACATACTCTGCCCCGGCGGAGATGGCATTGTTTAAGTCTCGGAGATTTAATACTGTTCCTGTACCGATAATACAGTCAGGCAATTCGCTGCGGAGTTTGTTAATTAAATTACCTGCATTGCTACTATTCCAGGTAATTTCAATGAGTTTGACTCCACCTGCGGCAACAGCATTAGCCATGTGCCAACCCAGTTCTAAATGAGAAGCTCGAATTACGGCGATCGCTCGATATTTTCGTAATTTTGATACCCAACCATCAATCATCTAATTAAAAATTCACTATTATTCATGAACAAATTATAAAATTAACCAGATTAATGTTACTTTTGTTTACACGTAGCAATACCCATGTGGATTCTGGATTAATGAAGTTGCAACTCTTGATCTAGGTTACATGAGTAATTGTGAAAAATCTGCCATTACCTGGTTTTTGGTACATTATGTTACCACTTAACAACGGTGAAGTCTGATATTTGTTCTCTGTTTAATTGCAAGGTAAGTGCATCAATTCAGACATGAATTACAAACAATTATTCAACAAAACAACCGCTTTTCTGGGAATTGTGGCAACTTTAACCTATGTTCAGGTTAGTCCATCCCTATCCCAGACAAAAAAACCATCTTTAACATTGCCGACAAACGCGCCGATTGCCAAAAACGTAGACAAAAATCGTCCGCTTTACAGTTTGCGGAGGCATATTTGGGATGTTTCCGATTTAGCTTTTAGTCGTAATGGTAAATTCTTGGTTAGCGCTAGTTTTGACGAAACAATTCAATTGTGGAACTTGTTGACACAAAAGGTAGTTCGTTCCTTCCCTGGGCATAAAGAAGGTGTGCAAGCAGTATTAATTACCCCAGACGCACAAACCTTAATTAGTGCAGGTGGCACAGCCAAGCCGAATAGTGACAAAGCAATTCGGATTACAAGCATGAAAAATGGTCAAATTATCCGTAATTTAAACAGTCACAGCTTGGGGATTACAGCTTTAGCCATCACTCCCGACGGACAAACCTTAGTTAGTAGTAGTTACGATCAAACCATTAAACTATGGCATTGGCAAACAGGTAAATTAATCAACACCCTCACCGGGCATGGTAGTTGGGTGCGATCGCTTGCCATTAGTCCTGATGGTAAAATTCTCGTGAGTGGGGGTGGTTCTCCCGACGAAAAAAGCGACAATAGCTTAAAAATGTGGGATTTACAAACAGGTAAATTAATTCGTAATCTCCCCGGAAATAGTAGTTATATTAGCTTTGTGGGCTTGACAGCAGACGGCAAAAAAATAATTAGCGGTAGCGAAACCGAAATCAAAATTTGGAACGCCAACAATGGCGAACTCACAAATACAATCAAATCACCTTCTCCCGAAGGCATAAAAGCGATCGCCATTAGTCCTAATAGTTTAACCCTGGCGACAACATCGTTAGATGCTTCCGTCAAGTTGTGGAACCTCGCAGATGGTAAACTTCTACAAACCTTGGTTCCAGCAGCTAATAATCATAATCTAGATCGATTGTACCCAAGCAGTGTTCGCTTTAGTCCCGATGGGGAAAAAATTGCGATCGGACATGGAGGAGGGGCGTATTTATCCCAGTTTCCCATTGATGTACTTCAGGTGAGGTAAGTCCTGACTGTTGAATTAGGTTTGTCTCCAAGAAAACTGATGTGGAGATAGGGAAACTGGGGGACGCAGAGAAAGACGAATAAAACTAATAAATCAGACTTTAGATTTTTGCATATTGATTTAACTCAAACTAAAGAAAGATGGAGCAAAATTAAATATTTTTTAGACTGATTACAAGCAAATAAAACGTTTGATTGTAATTTGGGGGCGAATCATATGTCACTTTATAAAATTGCTGATTTTGACGCAGATTACCGTGATGTTTTTCAAGAGAATGACATTAAAGGTTTAGGTGTTTATACAGAAACAAGTGATGACAAAATTGGTACTATTAGTGATATTTTAGTTGATGAAGAAGGTCATTTTCGCTATTTAGTTGTTGACTTAGGTTTCTGGATTTTTGGGAAAAAAGTATTGCTACCGATTGGGCGATCGCGTATTGATTACAATGCAGACCGCGTTTACGCAATTGGCATGACTCGTCAACAAGCAGAAGATTTACCAGAATTTGACGAACGTCTGACTCTTGATTACGACTATGAAGAAAGAGTGCGCGGTGTTTATCGGAATCCAAACACAATAAATAATTATGGTGATTCTCGTGTTGTTGATACCCCAGCAGCACTTGAACCTGCCACACCTCTCGATGCACCTGCACTTGGTATGGGGGGAGCATATCAACCAACACTAGATACTCCAGTCTACGATCGCGACAGCTACAATTACGCCCAAGAACCATCACTTTACGATTTGAATGATCGCGACCATCAAACCTTACGCTTATACGAAGAACGCTTAGTTGCTAACAAGCAACGTCGTAAAACCGGAGAAGTGACGATTGGTAAGCATGTCGAAACTGAAACCACACGAGTTGCAATGCCACTTGAAAAAGAGCGAGTCGTGATTGAGCGGGTTACGCCCAGCAATGAAGCAATAACCTCTCCTGGTTCTACAGCTTTCCAAGAAGGGGAAGTCGCCCGTGTGGATATCTATGAAGAAACCCCAGATATTCGCAAAGAAACTTTTGTCCGTGAAGAAGTTCGAGTCAGCAAAGTTGTAGACCAAGATACCGTTGAAACTCAAGAAACAATCCGTCGTGAGGAATTGGATGTGGATGCACCTGATCTTCCCATCGATGAACGCCATTAAGCTAATTTGTTTTTAAGTTGCTACTGTCAGCAATAGACACGGAGGTGCAGAAATCGGCATCTCCATGTCTTTCCATCCCACCACCAACAAACACTACAAACAATCACTCCTCCGATTTCCTAACTATGAATTCTGGGTTCAGGATGCAAAGTAGATAATATCTCACTCTCCACCACCGCTAATTCATCTAATCGCTCCATCACAACTTGTCTGTCAAAATAAGTATCAGCTAATACCCAATAAATCCCAAAATGCCGAGCTTCTGATGCCATCAAGCTCCGATAAAACCTAGCCAACTCCGGCTCAGGGCAATGTGTGGCGAGTAACCCTAAGCGTTCGTGACTGCGAGCTTCAATTAAACCAGTCACTAACAAAGAATCAAGAAATTTATATGGTTTATGAGGGCGAACTTGCGCCTTTAAAGCAGCACCATAGGGAGGCGGAGGTAGGGGTGCTAGGGGTATATGGCGACGTTCGAGCCATTGATTAACTAGCTCAAAGTGTTCTAGTTCCTCTTGAGCTATTTTGGTTAATTCCCTTACCATTTTCGTATTAGAGGGATAGGCAAACATAAAATTTAAAGCAACACCAGCAGCTTTACGTTCGCAGTGCGAATGGTCAAGCAAGATAATATCTAGATTAGAAAGCGCTTGCTCAATCCAAGCCTTGCTAGTCGGTTCTTTGAGAGCATTTATAGTTGGTAATTGCTCGGTTTGCACTATCTTTTGCACTGTTTAAGTTCCCAAGACTCCTGTTTCATTTTATGTTTGATTAAGCAAAAATGCGATCGCAACTCGCATTTGAAACTCATCTTTAGATATGTAGCGACTTTCCCATCAAAAGCCGCTACATATCCAGTATCTAAATTCAATATCTAAATCATTATAGAAATGTTTACATAGCATATTCAAGTTTAATATTACAATAATTCATAAATTACATTCAAAGTGTATTTGGGTCAATGTGTATTAGGCATTGTTGTCAAACATTGAATTTATTGTAATAAATGTGAACTACAAATGAATGATAAAGCAATATCAATATCTAATTTTCAGGTTCTTGATGAAATCATTGCCCAACATGGTATCCAACCACTTTCACTCAGCCCCGATCGCAATTTAATTACCAGCTTTCAAGAAATAGGTAATTTAGTCAGTGAAAAGACTGGCGATCAGGAAATTATCGACTGTCTTCACCACACTATCGAAATTATACTTTATGCTCAGTTAGAAAATTTCCCAGAAAATATTTTCTGGGATTTTGATTTAATTGTTTTGCATATGCTTGAACAATGCCTGAGTGCAGAGGATGGAGCAATTATATTTCTGGATTCTTTCAGCAAAAAAATTGTTGATTTAATGAATATATTTGGTTGTCGGGGGAAAATACGTTTTCGCTATGTACATGATTTTATGTATGGATTTGATTGGGCACGGTGGGTAAAAAAAGACCCAGACAATCGTTCCCATGTCCAACCATTTAATCCTATTTTTTTAGACTATTTACTTGCTAAAGGTGAAGAAATATTAAATTTAGTGGGCGTAAAAGATCAGCGATATCATCATATCTCACGTGGTCGTTTTCGTAATTCTTTCTGCTTTCCACGCAATCCAGAAGATGAGTATCGTTTGCTCACCTATCTCGCTGATACTCAAATGATTCCTGTTGCTGCATGGAATTGGAATGCTCATCCAATATGGGATAAACCCTTTGATGAGATGCGTGAACAAGCTGCGTTAGCAATTCTTAATAATCTGGAATAATTAATAACTAAATGAAAATCATAGACTTAATTAACTGGTTTGAATCTTGGGCAAATCCGGCTTGGCAAGAAAGTTGGGATAATTGCGGTTGGCAAGTTGAACCTGGAGTTTTAGAAGAAAACGCCAAGGTATTAGTATGCTTAACCCCAACTTTAGCAGTAATGCAAGAGGCGATCGCGCTGCGGAATGAAGGAACTGCTGTCAATTTAATTTTTGCTCACCATCCATTAATTTTTAGTCCCCAAAAATCTTTTCGTACTGGTGATGCGATCGCGGATATGGTACGTTTAGCTTTTATTCACAAGATTGGTATCTATACTGCCCATACGAATTTCGATCAAGTTGAAGATGGTACTGCTGATGTTTTGGCGCAACTTCTCGAACTTCAGGAAACTATAGCTATTGTACCGACTCAAAATGGCTTGGGATACGGACGAGTTGGAAATTTAAACCCCTCTCTAACTTTACGTGATTTATTGGGAGTGATTCAAAATCGTCTGGCACCACCTAATCTAATTTTTTCACCCACAGCCGACTTGAGCCAAAACATCGAACGGGTAGCTGTTTTAGGTGGTTCTGGTGCTAGCTTCATTTCGGCAACTGTGAAGACTGGCGCTCAAGCCTACCTGACATCCGATTGCAAATTTCATCAGTTCCAAGAAAGTCGCGATCGCAATCTCATTCTCATTGATGCTGGACATTATGCAACTGAACGACCCGCCTGTGAGCAACTTGTGAAAAAACTTCAAACTTTAGGTATTGATTGGGCACAATTAAGTAGATTTGATGAAGATTTTCGCGTGTTTTTTCAATAATTTCATCCGCAATTGCTTTCCACAGGGCGCAAAACTCCAATCTAGGGTGACTGCAAACGGCTCAAAATTTGTTAGCTATCTTTCATTTCAGCAGTTGCAGTCGGAAAAATGTTGATTACAAGCACATTCAGCAGATTAGTTAATAATACTAACTCATGAGTATTTAAAGCTACATTTGTGATTGTGTTAAAAATTAATCACTAACTATAAATAACGAAAATAGCTCTAAATAGTAAGCATTTTAGGCATAGTCAATACTTTATGTATACGTTGTGATTTTAATCACAGAGATTGAGAGATATACATCACCTATTTAGGCTGACTCACGTCAACCGACAATAGATAAAAATATTCCACAGTGGAGTATATAAACCCCTAATTACGCCCTCAATAAAAATGATTCGCTCTTTGGTTGAATCTGCTTTCCAGACTGGATATTTAAGTGTTGAGTCAGAAGGTCTGCTTCTGCAAGTATTAGCGGCAAAAAGTTATTTGCCCGATGATTTAGCAGCTTTAGTTGCTCTGCGTAACGCGGTTCAGGCTGGAACAGTGAAGCGAGAAGCCCCCTCAAGCCACTGGTTTGAATTGCTAATGCAGTTTAAATAAATGTAAATAAAGCTTTATTATTACTCTCAATGCCAGATTATTGAATTATTCTTGCAAAGAGTCTCACTTTATATAGAATTTTTAGTACCATTGAAGTACAATTACTAATCTAACCTTATCTGAGACATCATTTATGTCTACTTCCACTATCCTTCTTGGCTGTCAAGTAGACCTGAAAACAAACTATACAAATCTTAATAACCCATAAAAAAAACAGTTTCGTTGTTTTTACTCAAAGTTATTACTCAAAATAGTTTAGGTCAGCGAGAGAATGAGCTAAGATCGTAATACACAAGGGTAAAAGTAAAGCCTAGTCCCTAGAGTTCCCAGCGATGCCAAAAAGTACAAACAGGCAACTCATACAACCGCAACTAACTCTTTTTTTAGAGTATAATTTATTACACAATGAGAATAAGGACTCACCAGTGATGATTAATCTGGTAAGGCAGTATCCTGAGTTATGCGATTTCTATGAGAGAGATATTCTCTGAATAGCTAGAGAAGACTAAAAGTGCTTTTGAGGTGTTAGTTTTTCGGACCTTCAAATGTTGCTATCTAGATTGGGAGAATACTCAGATTTTGAAAAATTTAACTTTGTATAAAAAGGCAGAAGTAGTAGATGCTACACCGCAAGATTTATCAATTGTGCTGTGATGGGCGGGAGGTATGCGTTTTCTTGCGGGACCAGCAACGCTGGATAGAGCGCGCCCGCATTCTCGATATAGAAGGAGATTTAGTAACCTTACGATATGAAACTGATGAAGAAGACGAAATCTGTTCTTGGGAAGAGATGGTTCGCCTCGAAAGTATAGGCGCTGTCACCCAGAAATTGGCTTCAGTTCCTCGTGGAAACGTTGAACCACTTTTAACAGAAGATTGTCCTGAGGCTGAACGTATCCGTAACCATTATCCTGACTCTAGCCCAGAGTAAAGTCCAAATTTACCCGGTTCAGGGTATTTGTTCAAAGCTTACAAGATTAACGATAGTCCCTTTTCATTCTTTGGAAGGGGGCTATTTGTTTTAAGTTTTAAGTTTGAAGTTTTAAGTTTTAAGTTTGAAGTAGTCAAATTTATTTCTGGCTTTCAAATGCTGGACAATACCCTTCCAGCGTCACCCGAAAGTTGTACAGTGGCGATGCCTGGTTCCAACACCGTCCTCCCCGTTGATGCCGACAAGTTCCGCAACAATCCACATCTTGCCACATAAATCTGTCACTGGTTTGATTCATTAATTCGCGCTGTGATAATCCACGCAAAACTAACTCTTCACCTTGCCACCGTGCTTCTATTAATCCTGTATCGGCAAATTGTCGCCAACGAGGATCAGCCGCGATCGCATCTGGCAATGTAATTGTTACTACCGTCCCTAATTCCGTGAGTTCGCCTTCATAGTTAGTTTCTGGTGCGGCTGGCTGCAAAAAAGTATCGCCGATGGGTAGTTCAACTAATACACCTGGAGATGGTGAATGTACGTGATAGCGATTTTGTAGCTCATCCAGGCTGGTTAAATCGGCTAAATAAACAGGTGAACCGTGGACAAAAATAACATGCTGTGGTCGCAAATTATGAATTAATTGGGTTGTCCCTGGACCATCACTATGCTGTGCTAAAAAGTAATTTTCGACCTGTATCGATGGCGAGAGATTTTTGTCAATTGCAAATTGCTTTTTTTCTGGTATTAGAATCAACCAAGGTCCTGTTTCGGGTTGACAGTATTCTTCAATATCAATGTTAAAGTCAGTTAGGACAATACAAGGTGCTTTACCAACGGCTGCGCGCCTTTCTAGTGGTATTTTCCGCACGCGGGGACGTACTCTTTCATCCCAAAATAAAGGCTGATGACGGGCAAAGTTTTGGACGGACGCAGGTAAGTGCGGTAATAATTCTAGGTATACATCACAACCAATAGCCACAGTCCCATCAACCCAAATATCCAAATCCCGTCCGGTAAAATGATGGTGGCTGCGAAGCAACATGAGTAATTCTTGCCCTAAACCCAAGCCGGAAGTCGGCATCAGCACAGAATAACCATCTGCGATCGCACGATTAATTCTTTCTGCCAGTTGATTTTCTTGGTTACGTCGGTGAGGGTGTCTGGCTGTACCATAGGAACCCTCAATAATTAAAACATCGAGTTCCAAACCCCGCAATTCTTCCAAGCGTAAACCTTCAACTAGGCGAGAATTGGATAGGAAAAAATCGCCAGTGTAAAGTAGTTTGTAGGTGCGTTGGGGGGTGGTGTAGGTAAGTAAAGTCGCGACAGCACCAGGCAAATGTCCGGCGGGAAATAACTCCACAATTAATCCCGGCTTCAATTCAATGGGCGATCGTAACGGCAAAGCTTGGCAAAAATGTAAATTCTCTTTATCTTCTCGTTCTAACCAATTCAGAGGTAATAGTTGACTTGTCACCTCACTACCATAAATTGGTAACAAAGGATAAATTTCATGCAGCTTTAAAAGACCTCGTGCATGATCGGGGTGGGCATGACTGGTGAGAACCAAATCTGCTGGTAATGGTGATTTTCCTGGACGCGCTGATTTTGTGACAGCTTGCACCAAACTTGAAATATCAGACAAACCACAGTCAAGCAAAATCCGGTGTTGTCCCATTCTGATTAATAGACAAACACCTTCACCGTTATGGTGAACCCCATAGGCAAAACATTCTAAATCGCAAGTTGATTCCCCAAAACTAGATCGTGAGGATACCGAAATATCTTTGCCGTCGAGCGGATGCTCTGTATCATCGTTAGATGATTCCTTTTGCATATCCGCTTCCTGTTGGCGCAGGTTAGGCTTCTCCCAAGGAGTATCGCTCATGCTCCTACATCAAACTGGTATCAACCAAATTAAACGTCGTTAAATTTTAAGATAAGTGTAAGCTGGGGTTAAGCCTTGAGGCTAATGTTATACCCCAGCAATCGTAATTGGAGATTGCTCTCAAAGGATGTTTGGAAAATCAGAATCGTAATATAACACCCAAAACCTGATCCGAATTTCTGCTCCTGGAGAAGAGAAGTGGGAAAGTTTGTGTTTATTCTTTACTTCCAATCCAGAAGAGTTTAGGGTGTTAGGTCTTGAGGGTGTTGTTGCCACAACCATCATGTTCACACATTCTCTCAAACATCCTCGTTAGAGATTGAAATTCAATATCCAACATTTAGTGCAGAATATGGATTCGTTGCTTGATTAGTGTGCCGAACCATTTCCGTGATAATTATCCGAATCATAAAATCCATTTTTTGTGCCGAAGAATAAACAAGCTACAGTAAAGACAACTGTGAATACGGCTAAAATTAGTTTTACATCCATTGTTTTGATTTCCTTTGTGCAAGATTTTTTAATTTCAGAGACCGCAACTCTGTCTTCACAACAGTGTTACTTACAAATCTTTACTATGGTTATTTTAATTAAGCAATGAGTTAACTTACTAGAGATAAGTCAAATTGTAAAACTTTTCTGCAAACCTGTCTATCTACCGAAGTAGCAAATATTATCCGCATTTTATCGATACATTGGCAGATTTAGCTGTATGTTCAAAAAGAAGATCAAAATCTAAATAACTAAAAAAGCAGCCCCCAATTATATTGATAGAGATTTACTTATAGATATTATTTTCTGTTATTCTTCCCTGACTATTGCTCTTTCAAAGGCTATTCAAGACAATTATTAAATAATAATTAAATAATTATGCGATTATATTTGAAAATTTTAAATATTTCTTATACTTATCGTTGATTTTACTACTGAGAGCAGACAGTATTAAAATTGCTGAATTATTCCAGGCTGATTTCCGAAATTTGAGTTACACACATGGCAACTCCTTTCTCATAATAAGCAGCTTCATTAATGAAAACAGGATATACAGTTGAATCCCCTGGGTAAGTAATATTCTGATGATCGAAAGTTAAAAACATCGCTTCACCAGGATTTAACGGCTGGTAATCTTGAAATTGCAAACGAGGATGAATCATTGCCTGAATTTCTCCCAATTCATTTCTGGGAAAATCGATTGTGTGGGTAACTTGATAAACCACCAATTGGTTCTTAACAAGATGATTATTCCCTTGATTATAAATCTCCACAAAATCAAGAATTGCCAGTACCAGAGCTTCAGTTTGTTGAAATAAATTGGCATCTAATATTCCCTGGGCAACAGCACCAACTTCGACAGTACAACCAAAGGTAGAAATGGAATCTAGATGTGGATTTTCCTCATGCTGAGTAATTGAATAAAGAACTTTTATTTCTGGATTTACTGAGACAAGATAAGCCGATAATTCTAAATGAAAGCGATTTAAACTAGGGATAATCAGCGTTAAACCCATATTTGATGTCGTGCTATGCAAATCTATGACAAAATCTGCTTGTTTTTCGCCACCAGTACCAAAGGTGCGATAAATTTCTTGGGCACGTTGGGCTTCATAGGTAGATAAATTCGGGTTTTCTAAATCTCCACGTGTAAAACATCGATTCAAATCTGTTTGATAATATCGCTTACCAATTGTGTATGCTTTCGGATTAGCAAACAAAGTCACAGTTTCAAAACTTGCTCGCTGAATTAAACTTGGGGAATCCTCAAATTTTTTAATTAAAAATATCCCAGTTAGCTCATTGCCGTGGGTTCCTCCAACGATAGCAACACGATGAATATGATTTAAACTCATGACTCTAGCTAGTAGGATGCGATCGCTTGACAGTCTCAAGATAACGCTTTTTGTTTTGGTTCTAAATAAAAATTAGGGCAAACAATCGTTTGCCCAGACACAGGGGTATACTTTTTATCTGCAAGAAGTTGTCTACAGCAGCTTCAAATTTAAAACTTATAAGTCATCACCTGAATCGTAGTTGTATCCGATAAATTACGGGGATTGATCGAAATCGTATCGCTATTACTACGCTGCACTGTCACACCCTGCATCAAGTTCAAAAACTCATCTACAGATGAGATATCACATTGGTTATCTGCGGCTTGGGTGCGGTAATGGGTAGGAATCACAAGTTTTGGTTTAATTACTTCTACAGCTTGCTTGGCTTCCTGGGCATTATAACCTTTGTTGCCACCACCAACAGGTATAAATAAAATATCTGGACGACCAAGACGGCTAAATACCACTGTTTGTTCAAATGCCAAGGGTGCAGCTGGGACACCAAGATGGACGATATTTACTCCCGCTTGCTTCCAACTCCAAGCTGTATTCATCCCAAACTGTCTACCACCTTTGCGATCATGAGCGATCGCAGTTCCCTGAATATCCAAACCTTTGTATTTATAAGTTCCTGGTTCGTAAATTAATTTCGGATTCCCAGGTAAACCTTCCACTGCACCTTCATCCAGCAACTGACTGCTAATTAGCACCATATCAGATGCAACTTTAGGCGATCGATACTTGGCAGTACAGCCTAGCGTCCGAAATGGATTGACTAAAACCCTAGCACCACCACCGCTAAACAGAAAGCAAGTATGACCTAACCACTGAACTGACAATGGATTGCTAGATTGTGCCTGTGTCTGAGATTCAGAACTCAAGGTAGTAATCAACGCTGTGACTATCCCTGCCCCAGCATAGCCCATCAACTCTCGTCGTTTCATTAATTTTCTCTCGCCTGTAATTGTTCCAGAAAATTACGGAGTAATTGTTTACCTGAAGTAGTCAGGACACTCTCTGGATGAAATTGGACACCTTCAATATGAGGAAAGTTCCGATGGCGCACCCCCATAATCGTGCCATCCTCAACCCATGCAGTGATTTCCAACACATCAGGACAAGAATCGCGATCGATGATTAAACTGTGATAGCGGGTTGCGGTCATGGGATTATCTATACCTCGGAAAACACCAACCCCAGCATGAGACACTTGTGAAGTTTTACCGTGCATCAACTCAGGGGCAGAAACAATTCTACCGCCAAACACTTGACCAATACTCTGATGACCTAAACATACGCCCAAAATCGGCAAATTTTCCCCTAATTCCTGGATAATAGCCAGGGAAATCCCCGCGTCATCAGGACGACCAGGACCGGGGGAAATTACAACCCCATCAGGTTTGAGATCGCGAATTTCGGCAATCGATATTTTGTCATTGCGAAAAACTTTAATCTCAGCTGCAACCGGAAAATCTACTGCTAATTCTCCGAGATACTGAACTAAGTTGTATGTAAAACTATCGTAGTTATCAATGACTATAAGCACTGCAATAATTACTCCTGTCAATTGTGCGATCGCTATGCACTATTTGTGATTGTCACAGGATTTTACAGGCAGTTACAAGGTTATTGATACTATTTGGGATTTTTATTGAGTTACTTACTAGTTATTAGTTTTTGGCTATGGGTCATAAATTCATCACCCAGGACAAAAAGACCAATCATTTAGTTAAGAGATAAGATGAATGTAAATAAGGGAGGCAATAACAGGGTTGCTGCGACTAAAACCGCAACCAAAGCAGAGACAAGTACAGCACCAGCTGCACAGTCCTTGGCTATTTTTGCCAATTCATGGTAAGTCTGCTTGACAGTTAGGTCAACTAGTGATTCTAAAGCTGTATTCACCAATTCCAATGCCAAGACTAAACCGCTAGTAATTCCAATCACGGCAATTTCGACTGACTCAAGGCGTAAAAAAACGCTCAAACCAATTGCTAGAGCGCCGACACAAACGTGAATACGAAAATTTCTTTGAGTCGTAAAAGCATAGCTAATTCCAGCCCAAGCATATTTAAAGCTAACGAATAAATTTGAGGCAACTTTCCAGGATAACTTGCGTTCTTGGGAGAAAAGAGGTTCTAAGGTGCCAGGGTTTGGTGGTGATGATAGTTTTGGCGACATAGGCATCAATCAAGGTTTTAAGTGGGAATTATTCTTCTCTGGGTCAAAATTGCCCATCGGCAATAAATAACGCAATGATACTTTTTTTCTACAGAAGTATTATAAAAGTACAGTCGCAAAATTACAGTTAAGAAAGCGATATTTTAGTAGAAATCGCTACACATACGACTAAACATATCTAAATTTATAGTATGTCAATAGAAATACCTATCGCCATCAGTAATTTTACTTGCTGTTCTAACATTCGCCTCAAAGATTCATCGTCCGGGTGATCCCAGCCCAACAGGTGCAGTAAGCCATGTGCAGATAACCAGGCAAGTTCGTTGGATAAGGTATGACCCTGACCTTGAGCTTGCCGCTTTGCTGTATCTATAGAAACAATTATATCACCTAGATATAATGGGTCTGCATCAACTAGTTCATCTGGTTGAGGACAATCAACTTCTAGGGCTGCAAATGCCAATACATCGGTTGGTTGATTTTGGTGACGATATTGAGAATTTAGTTGCTGAATTTCTGCATCATCAGTTAAACGCAGCCCAATTTCGTAACTTGGGGCAGGTGGAAGATTTGCTTCAAGTTCTTGTAGCCAACGTTTAAACCAATCATTCCAAGTTTCAGGGGAAACCATAGCATCAGTATTCCCAGTATCTAAAATCTCAGACTGGGAAGCTTCTGCAAAAAAATCCTGAACGTAAAGTTCAACTAACACTTGACCTCACACCACAATTTATCAACAGAGCGATCGATTCTTTTGATAGTTTTTTGAGTAAGTCTTTTTATTAAGCAAGTTTTGAGAAAGTTTTTTAGCGAGTCAAATAGGCTAGACCGATGAAAACAGCTAGCAAACCTACAGTAGTCAGGGCGAAATGCTTCAGCGATGTTAAACGCTTCTGTACCATATTTCGCATCGCTAACTTGACATAGGTTGGTTTTGGCTCACCAGAAGAGGTAGAAGAATTACTCATGGTAATGATTTGATAACAAAGCCTCTTATACTCTAACAGTTTGTTGAGGGCAAATATGCCATCCTGGCAACGTCAGAATGGGGAAAGGGGACAAAGAGTGATGGAAAATCTTTTCTGCGTCTAGGTTTTCCCCTCTCCGTATCTGCTTCTATGTTGTTGCCTCACTTTCAACCAATTGATTTTCTTGCCTTAAATACGACTGGATAAATGGGTCTAAATCGCCGTTCATGATGTCGTTTATGGCTGTTGTTTCGAGATTGGTACGCAAGTCCTTAACTAACTGGTATGGATGAAATACGTAGTTGCGGATTTGGTTGCCCCAAGATGCTTCCGCGATGTCACCGCGAATTTCCGCAATTTCTTTGGCGCGTTGTGCTCTGGCAATTACTAATAGCTTTGCTTTTAAACGAGTCAGGGCTTTTTCTTTGTTTTGTAATTGGCTACGTTCTTCGGTACAGCGCACGGCTAAACCTGTGGGGATGTGAACAATACGCACAGCTGTTTCTACCTTGTTGACGTTTTGCCCACCTTTGCCGCCAGCCCGTGATGTCGTGATTTCTAAATCTTTCTCTGGTATGTCTAATTGGACACTACTATCAATTTGCGGCATCACTTCCACCCCAGCAAAACTGGTTTGGCGCTTGCCATTGGCATTAAAGGGAGAAATCCTTACTAAACGGTGAGTACCCATCTCAGAACGTAAATAACCATAGGCGTAGCGTCCAGTTATTTCGATGGTCGCAGATTTAATTCCGGCTTCATCACCTTCAGATTGTTCGACTAGTTGAACTTTGTAACGGTGTGCTTCTGCCCAACGGGTGTACATTCGCAGTAACATTTCTGCCCAATCTTGAGCGTCTGTTCCACCAGCACCTGCGTTAATTGTTAAGACTGCACCTTCTTTATCGTAGGGACCAGAGAGCAATTGTTCTAATTCCCACAAATCGAGTTCGTGATTGAGGTTGGTAATATTTGATGCTGCTTCCTGCAACAAGCCCTCGTCAGATTCCGATTCTAACAATTCAAAGACTGCTTTGCTGTCTTCCAATTGCGATCGCCATTCTCGGTATTGTGATAGGTGTGCTTTCAGTTCGTCAAGTTCCTGCATTGTTTGCTGTGCTTTGGTTTGGTCATCCCAAAAGTCTGGCTGTGCGGAAACTTGTTCTAAATCCTGAATTTTGGCTGTGAGTGCGGGTATGTCAAAGATAGTCCTGAGTTTTACCCAGGCGATCGCACAACACTTGAATTTCGCGTTTGAGTTCTAAAACATCCATAGAACTGAAATAACTAAATTAATTTATGAGCAATACTAGATTTTACACGGGATTTGTAAATTGGGCACGGGGTAATTGGGGATTATTTTTAGGGGTTATTTTTTCCTTGCCCTCCAGAAACTTGCCACATGCCCTTTAAGATGCGGTAAATATTTCACAATTGGGGGTGGCTAGATGCAGGAAGTTGCATTTTTTAGATTTGATTACTGTTGACTAATAATTATTTCCAGTTATTTTCAGCTTGTTGTAAAACGTATTTGGCAACATCTTGAATTTCTACGGCTGTCAGTTTATCTTTATAAGCCGACATATTATTTTTCCCATTAGTGACTATCTCAGTTATTGCGGCGATCAAGTCCATCTGATATTTTTTTAAGGTATTTATTTTTAAATTCTTGCCACGTCTAATAATATTACTACCGTTAAGATGACAGCCAGCACAATTAATTTCAAATATTTTTGCGGCGACAACTTCATTTTTAGATGATTCAGATGCATATACTGGTTGATTAATCGTCATTAGCAGGCATAGTAATAATAACAAAAGTAAAGTTATTTGTTTTCCCCGTTTTCTACCCATACTTCTAAGTCCTAAATTTGTAATTAGCAATCATAATTGATGATATCAAACTTTAGAAGTATACCTTGAGATGGATGTGATTGCTAGGAGAACTGTTATCTATCCAAAGGATGTAACAAATATGCAATTAATAAGTCACTATTAAAAAGGAACATTTAGATGTGAATTACTAGATATGCCTAATAATATCAAAGAACAAATTAAAGCTGACCTAGATTTAGCAAAAGAAAGTGGACAATTACGGGTCGATCGCATTCGCGAAATTGTTAAAAATGCCGTATCTCTGGTAGCTAATGAGTTTAAAGAAGGTTCTGGTGATTTACGTACATTGGTACGTGAGGCTGTATCTACAGTTATTGAAAACCTTCAAGAACGCGGTACTGAGATGAAAGAAGAGGTGACTGCTTCAATCGAAGGTGCTTTGGAGGCTGTCAATAGTAAACGGCATGAATCTATTGCCAAAACCCAAGTAGAAGTACAGCAATTGCAAGCAAAGCTGGATGAGGAAGAAAGTAAAATTCAGGAAGAAGTTGATGGTATTTTAGCAGAAATTAAACAGACTAGCACTGCAAAATCATCCCAGGTTCAAAGTGCAATTGATTCAGCAATTAAGGCAATTGAAAATAGTGAAGAAGCAACACTTTTGAAGAAACGCTATGCACAGTTACAAGCACAACTGGCAATTGTGAGAGCTAATTTAGCTGCACGCTATGGTGGACGTAATGAAGAGGTCAATAGTTATCTCGAAGATGCAAAAAAATGGTATGAGCAAGCACGTCCACAAGCGGAAACGATTGCGGGCAAAGTAATAGATAAGCACGCGCACCTTAGCGATAAATTAGGTGAAGCTGGTAGTTTGCTTGCACGTCGCGAACATCAGGTTAAACAAGTATTGAAGGAATTACTAATGGCTATAACTAGCTTATTTAAAGATAAAGATTCTGTAGAAAATGGGAAAGAAGTAGTTCGCAAATAGTGATATATTCAACGGGCTGGAAGTTTGATTTATATACAACATACAACTTTTTTACCTCTCCAATGAACAAAGGAGAGGTTTATTAATGTCAAGTTTCTCATTATTTGTTAATTTGGGAATCCACTTTGCCATTATTGTCTTGAGATGAGTAGACTTGAGCCAGTAACTTGAGCGAATCAATGATGCGGGAAGGCTGCGGTACTTTACCTTTACCTGCTGGCCAACCTTCACGTTGATGGGAGCGGTTTCCATCCGTCTCTTCGGTTTGATCGTGGAATAAAATTTGTTGAGTTGGGAACGGCAAATCAATACCGTTGGCAATTAACTTTTTCTTAATTGCAGACAGTACCTTGTCCCGTGATTGTAAATCGTCTATTCTTCGTGGTGGATTAATCCACCAACGTACACGAATATTGACAGTGCTTTCCGCCAATTCAATCACCAATACATCAGGAGCAGGTTCTTTTAAAACTTCTTCTACACCATACATTGCTTCTAAAATAAACTGCTTGGCTAGATCAATATCATCGTTGTAGCCAATGCCGACATCATATTCTAATCGACGAGTATCAAAGGCGGTGTTGACAGTCACCGAATTAGTAAATAACTCAGAGTTAGGAATAACAATTCGCCTACCATCATAGGTTCTGATGGTTGTTGCCCTTGTCTGAATATTTTCTACAGTCCCTTCAAAATTTTTGAAAACAATCTGATCATCAATGTGAAAAGGTTCTGTCAGCAGGATTAAAATACCAGCCAAGAAGTTTTGTAAAATATCACGAAAGGCAAAACCAATAGCAACACCGCTAATTCCCAAAAGTTGTACTAAATCACCGGCTCTAAGTGTAGGAATCACAATAGAAAGGGCAATAAATAACCCAATCAAAATTATAATTCCTTGTGCTAATCTTCCCAATACTAATCCTAAATTACGAGCATAGCGATGATTACGAGTTAATCGTTTAACTAGTATCTTAAGTCTACTAGCAATAATCAAAAAAATTAAAAAAACAATCAAAGCTAAGATAATACTTGGTAGCAGATTTATGAATCCATTAACCATGCTTTGAACATTTTTCCAAGCTGTGGAAATGTCTATATTATTCATGAATCCTCCTCACTAAATTAATATCCCCAACTTATGACACATGAGATAAGCCAGGGATATTGTTCACAATAATGCGTTATTTATACTACTTTTAGTCAATAAAGATTTTATGCTGATGCGGAAGATAACATTGAAAGGATGTTTGAAAAGTTCGAGAACTTATAATTCTCTCATTACTGACTAGAGTATCCCATAAGTTCAGAATCTAGAGTTTGGGGTACATGTCGAGATATTACTCCATGAGAAGGCTTACACCTACATTCCAGTACGCTACATACCCTGACATGATATGGAAATTTTCAAACAACCTCTGAAGCCAGTGGGGGATTTTAACCCCCCCCAAGTTGAGTTAAATTGTGGGGCGATCGAAACTTTCTTCACGTTTTGATATTGCCCAAATGGCGTGGATACTTCCAGGAAGCCAACCTAAAAAAGTTAACAGGATGTTAATGATTAGAGTTTGTCCGAATCCATATGTGAGGTAAACACCTACAGGAGGTATCAAAAGAGCAAGGAGGTATCGAAGTGGTTTCATGAGATTACGACAAATAAATTTCTAAAGTGTACGTTGGTGTAATTGAGGTGACACTGACTAGTTTTGAATCCTGTTTTTCAAGATCAGGCTTTTAAAAACTAGCTGGAAGGTAGTTGGGCTTTGCTGGCATCATCACCAGTTTTTAGTGATAAGTTCTTTTCAGCAAAGTAATTGTTGATGAATGTGCTAGCTAAAGATAGAACTACTGGACCAAGGATAAATGCAGCTATTCCATGTACAGCAAAGCCAGGAACTAAGACTGCTGCTAACCAAAAACAAAAGCCGTTGACAATCAGAGAAAATGCGCCAAAACTGAGAAAATTTAGGGGTAAAGATAGAGCCGATAAAACTGGCTTGATAGAGCTATTAATAAAGCCAATGACAACGGCTGCTATCAAAGCGGCAGGGAAATTGGCAATATCAACTCCACGGAAGAGGATATCAACAATCAGTAAGCTTAATGCAGTGGCTAATACAGTTAAAAAGGTGGGTAACATTTTTGCACCTATGAGCTAAATCAAATTCTTTTTACTTTCACTTACTATCTTCAGCTATGTACCGATTTTTAGCCTCTTTAGCAAGGATGATTGATTCTATATCGTGAGGTGGATTTTTTGGGCTTGGGTATGAGTCCTTAGATAATACATTGAGTATTAATTGAGCCATTAACGAGGTTATGTATAAAGTAAACCTTAAACCAAAGAAACCGCGTTTCTCCCTGCGCGACTATCCTTAATATTTACTTTATAAATTGTCTCTAAGGAACGCAAATTTAACGCTTTTCCATCACTTTCGGATAAATGCACGGAATTACGTGATTTTAGCCAATGGAAAATTAAGGTTTTATATCGTTTCTCTAAAATCTGGCAACACATAAAATAAATTTCCGTGTCTCTCCATCTCCACGTCCCCGCGTTACCATCTGTTCTTTTTTTGGAGAATTGGTATTACCCTGCTTCTCTGGAAGAGGGCTAACCAATAACTGTTAACCAAATAACTATTGTTTCAGGGCTTTCATCGATAAACTGATTCGTCGCAGCTTTTCATTTATCTCTAATACACGCACTTTGACGACTTGTCCCACCTTCACTATTTTCTTGGGATCATCTACAAATCTATCTGCGAGTTGGGAAATATGCACTAAACCATCTTGGTGAACGCCAATATCAACAAATGCACCAAAATTGGCAACATTAGTGATAATTCCTTCCAGTTCCATGCCTACTGTTAAATCGGAAATTTCTTTAATTCCCGCTTTAAAAGTAGCATATTTAAACTCCGCACGAGGATCACGTCCAGGTTTTTCTAATTCCTTGAGAATATCTCGTAGTGTTGGTTCTCCAATGGTGTCGGTGACATATTTTTTCAAACCAACTGTTTTCAGATTTTCAGCTATTAGTGTCACCTGCTTTAAAGAAACATTCAGGTCAGATGCGATCGCTTCTACTAATTTATAACTTTCTGGGTGGACTGCGGTATTATCTAAGGGATTTTCACCACCTCTTATCCGCAAAAAACCTGCTGCTTGCTCAAAGGCTTTTGGTCCCAGTTTCGGTACTTTCAAGAGTTGACGACGATTTTTAAAAATACCATTTTCATTACGATAAGTAACAATATTATTCGCCACTGTCGCCGTAATTCCTGATACAAATGTAAGGAGTTCTTTAGAAGCTGTATTTAAATCAACTCCGACATAGTTTACACAACTTTCGACAGTTTCATCGAGTTTTTTCTTCAATAATTTTTGGTCTACATCATGTTGATATTGCCCCACACCAATCGATTTGGGATCAATTTTCACGAGTTCCGCCAGTGGGTCTTGTAAGCGACGACCAATACTAATTGCACCCCGCACAGTGACATCCAAATCGGGAAATTCTTCACCAGCAAGTTTACTGGCACTATATATAGATGCTCCCGATTCATTCACAATCACTTTGATCGGCTTATTTTCGATATTTTTTAACACCTCCGCCACAAACTCATCAGTTTCACGGGATGCTGTACCATTACCGATCGCAATTAAACCAATTTGATATTTATCAATAAAATTTTTCAGGGTTTGTGCGGCTTTTGCCCGTTGTTCTGCGGCTTGATGGGGAAATATTGCTTGATATTCTAAATATTTACCAGTTTGATCTAGCACTGCAACTTTGCAACCCGTACGAAAACCGGGATCGATGGCTAGGGTTGGTTTCATCCCCGCCGGAGCAGATAACAGCAATTCACGCAAGTTAGTTTCAAATGTCTTAATCGATTCAATATCAGCCTCAAGCTTTTTCTGGGCAATGACTTCAGTCATCAAGGAAGTCTTAATCAAGCGGTTAAATGCATCTTTCACCATTTCCTGATAAAAAGCACGGATGGGACGATGCTTGACGCAAATTTCCTGGGATTCTAGGTAGGAAAGGACAACTTCTTCATCGTAATCAATCTGAAAGCTTAATATGCCTTCATTTTCCCCACGGCACAAAGCCAAGAGATTGTGGGGGGCAATGTTCCTCACCTTCGCTTGGAAGTTGCGGTACATCTCAAATTTGGTTGTTCCTTCCGGCTGTTCGTCTTTGATGCGCGAGACAAATACACCTTCATCTAACAAGTATTCGCGTAAATATGCCCGTAATTCCGCTTTTTCGGCGACTTCTTCCGCTAAAATATCCGCAGCCCCTTTGAGGGCATCCTCAACACTTTTAACCCCTTTTTCCTCAGAAATGTACTTGGCTGCTTCCCCTTCCAAGGGAACTAAGGCACCATTTTTCACATTTAAGGACTTAATCGACTCAGCCAGGGGTTCAAGTCCTTTTTCTCGAGCGATCGTGGCACGAGTACGACGCTTGGGACGATAGGGTAAATACAAATCCTCTAGCTCATTTTTCTGCAAACAAGCCGCGATTTTTTTCTTCAACTCGTCAGTCAGTTTACCTTGCTCACTAATCGAATTGAGTATAGTTGTTTTTCTTTCTTCTACTTCTTTTAAGTAATTATATCTATCTTGGAGGTCGCGTAGCTGTATTTCGTCCATCTCGCCAGTGCGCTCTTTACGGTAACGGGCAACAAAGGGAATAGTCGCGCCTTCGGCAAAAAGTTCCAGGGCATTCTGTACCTGATTGGGTCTCAGATTAAGTTCTGTTGCTAGTTGTTGAGGAATATTTAGCATCGCGTCTCTAGGTCGAAAACACTACTTTACGGTAATTTGCAGTTTGCGAATAATATTGATGATTTCAAAAGTATCGTAAAGTGTTAGATTAATATACCAGACGGATTTGAAATCTAGTACCCCATCCTTAGTATGTAGTCCTTAGCAGAGGATGGTGACAAAAATTGGGGTGAGTGTGATATTTACTACTTCTGCTAGATTCAGAATTATCAAGATCACAATAACGCTTCTGCTTGTGGATTCAGAGGTAACGAAAAAATGGCGTTTGCTTTTTTAATTCCGCTTTTGGCTGGTTTAGTCAGTGGTTACATTTTTAAAAAAAGTACCGACGAAATCGGTTATTTAGCTGGTGTTGCTGCAATTATTAGTTTCATTATTAGCCTAGTCATAGCTCCTTGGGAAATTCAGCTTTTTTTACTCATAGTTGTTTTGGTATCGACTCATCAGCTTTTACAACAAAATGAGTATATAATCAAGTCGCAGCGCGATCGCACTTTAGTTGCCGAGCCACGAGCTATGAGTGATATTCCTCCGGAGGATGTGGCAGTCGAAGCCCCCTGTAAATACCGAGGTGCTAACTACGAGCCTCAGGATACTGTTAGTAATATCAGTAAAGGTGAACTTGTGGGAAAATACCGAGGTTCTCCGTGGCGAAGTTATCAAATTAATAGTTAGGTTACTGGTATGCGAAGGCAAAAGAAAGATGATTTTATCAGCTTTTCAAGCATTTTAGATGGTAGCTTTATTTAATTAATTTCTAACATATACTCTTCGCGTGACTCTTGCCTAACTAAACCATTCATTGCTGCTTCTTGAAGTCTCATAAAAGCTTTCAAGTCTTCTGCGTCATACTTAGTTTTGAGAAGATTACGTAGTTCGTTTTCATCTGCAAGCGTTAAATAGCCATTTCTGAGAATTTGTTGAACCAAATCGCGAATTAACACCATAATCAACACCCTGATTTATTCAGATAAGGCATATCAATGAGATGCGTGGTTTTACCTTTTCCATGAATACAAGAGTTGATTTTGCTAATTGGTGTTGCTTATCTTTACAAGAATTTACATTACTCTTGGCATCAATATTTTTATCTAGTACGTGAAGGCAGAAGTAAGAAGGCAAAAGGCAGAAGGAATAAAGCTTCTAAAATAAGCTTTTTATCACTTTAGAATGGTTGGTTCATTTCCGCCGAACTGTACTAGGTGAAAAAGCAAAGTAAGTAGGCTTTAAAAATTACCAGTAGTTATTAGGATAGCAGCCAGCTTTGCCAACCCACGCCCAATGTACATTGCCTTTGATATGTAAGTCTATCTTCTATTTGGCTACTTGGAACAGCATTATCAATAGGTATATGCCTCCTCCAAAAGTAGTAATTTTATTTGTAATAACTATTTTCTTTGTTTGATCTATTGGAAATAGAAAGAGTTCTATGGATGATTGTAAATGTCTATCAATTTGCCAATCTGCTTGATTGGGGAATACTTACTCAAATATAGTATTAACTCGGTGAAAATTGTATAAAATTATTATCACATACTGAAGCAAAAATGTCATAAAAGCTCAACAAAATGAGTATGTGAGGATAAATGGAATGAGTCAAGGGAAGATTTATGGCAGATATTAAAAAAATCGAAAAGTTTCCCTCAAAGTAGTCAAAAATCAATCATTTAGAGAAAATTGCGCTAACGTTAGTGTTGTGTGGATTTAAAGAATTGTTATCTAAAACCTCAGAAACTTGTACGAAGTTGCTGATCAAGGTTTTAATTGCAGGTTTAAGAAGAATGTTGAAAGTGTCGAACTAGAGTTCGGAATATTGTTATGCAAGAACTGGTTCAAACTGTTTTAAACAGCGACGAGAAAAACGCTTTACGTCAGTTAATCTCCTCTTTAGGAACTTCTGGGAAGCAATACCTATTGCGGAATGAGATTTTGCAAGCATTTGCCGACTACTGCCAAAAGTCGCATAAACCTGCTTACTTTTTCCATTCTTCAGCATTAGGTAATTTAATCAACTTCACCCACGAAATTATTCTCGAAGAAGAAAGCACTTGGTTTTTGCTACGTCCTTGGATAGCCAGCCAAGAAGTTTGGCGCTTGGGTGCGGACATGACACACTTCGAGAAAATGACACCCCAAGCATTGTTAGACGTGCGCGATCGCCTTGTCAACCGTTACCAACCGCACCTTCTGGAAATCGACCTCAAACCCTTCTACCAAGGTTCCCCAGTCATTGATGATCCGCGAAATATCGGTCAAGGATTGGCGTTTTTAAATCGTTACTTGTGCAACCAATTTGAATCAGACCCAAAACACTGGTTAGAAGAATTATTTCAAGTATTGCACCGACTACAATATAGTGGTGTGCCCTTGATGATTAGCGATCGCTTAAATTCCGGGGCGGAGTTAGCCGCAGCTGTACATCAAGCAATCCAATTACTTAGCGATAAACCTGCTACAGAACCCTTTGAGAAATTTCGCTTTGACTTACAGGCGCTAGGATTTGAACCGGGTTGGGGGAATACAGCCGAGAGAGTCCGCGAAACCCTGGAACTTTTTGACCGTTTGATCGATAGTCCCGAACCCGCAGTCTTAGAAGCATTTGTAGCGCGAGTTCCAGCAATATTCCGTGTGGTTTTGGTATCCGTCCACGGTTGGGTTGGACAGGAAGGAGTTTTGGGAAGACCCGAAACCGCAGGACAAGTGATGTATGTATTAGAACAAGCCCACAGCTTAGAAAGTAAATTACGCGAAGACATAAAGCTAGCTGGGCTTGACTCTCTGGGAATTCATCCGAAAGTCATAATTCTTACTCGTCTCATTCCCAATTGCGAAGGAACCGCTTGTAACCTCCGCCTGGAAAAACTCCAAGGTAGTGAAAACGCTTGGATATTGCGTGTACCCTTTCCTGATACTAACCCGCCAATTACCCAAAACTGGATTTCCAAATTTGAAATATGGCCCTATCTGGAATCCTTCGCACTAGAAGCCGAACGGGAATTAATTGCCGAATTTCAAGGTAAACCCAATTTAATTATTGGTAACTACAGCGATGGGAATTTAGTCGCCTTTCTCCTCGCTCGCCGTCTCAAAGTTACCCACTGCAATATTGCTCACTCCCTAGAAAAGCCAAAATACCTATTTAGTAATCTTTACTGGCAAGATTTAGAAGACAAATATCATTTCTCCGCCCAATTTACATCTGACTTAATCAGTATGAATGCAGCTGATTTTATTATTAGCTCCTCCTACCAAGAAATCGTCGGCACACCCGATAGCATTGGGCAGTATGAATCCTACAAATGCTTTACCATGCCCCAGCTATATCATGTCGTCGATGGGATTGACTTATTCAACCCCAAATTCAACATGGTACCACCAGGGGTCAACGAAAACCTCTTTTTCCCCTATAATCAAATCGCAGATCGCGATCGCGAAGCCCGTGCTAAAATCCACGAACTTCTATTTACACAAGAAGATTCGCAAATTGTCGGTAATTTAGAAAACACCAAAAAACGTCCCATTTTTGCGGTTGCACCGATTAACTTCATTAAAAACCTCACGGGGTTGGCAGAATTTTTTGGGAAAAATAAAGAATTGCAGGAACGCTGCAACTTAATTTTACTCACCAGCAAATTCACCTCCGAACAAGCGACACACCCCGAAGAAGCCGCAGAAATCGAACGGCTCCATGAAATAATCAATCAGTACCAACTCCAAAATCACATTCGCTGGTTGGGGATAAGACTTTCCAGCCTCGATTTAGGGGAAGCTTATCGAACTGTAGCCGACTGTCGTGGTATTTTTATCCATTACGCCCGGTTTGAAGCCTTTGGACGTACCCTCCTGGAAGCCATGATTTCCGGTTTACCTACCTTTGCCACTCAATTTGGTGGTGCTGCGGAAATTATCGATGATAGCGAAAACGTCTTTCATCTTAATCCCACCGATTCCGAAGGAACTGCAAAGAAAGTATTGCATTTTCTAGACGAATGTGAGGCTAATCCCGAATATTGGCATGAAATTTCTGCAAAGGTAATTGAAAGAGTGCGTAACAAATACAACTGGACACTCCACTCGAAACAATTGCTATTAATATCGAAAATATCTAAATTCTGGGATTATGTCACCCCGGAAAACCGCGAAGCGAGATTACGCTATCTCGAAACTTTATACCATTTAGTTTTCAAACCAAGAGCCGAAAAAATTCTGGAACAGCATATACAAAGGTAAGTCAAGGGAAAGGAGTATGAGGGAGAGGGGGAGATGGGGAGACACGGAGAGGGGGAGATAGGGAGAGGGGGAGACACGGAGAGGGGGAGATAGGGAGAGGAGGGGGAGATAGGGAGAGGGGGAGAAAAATAAAATTTTATAATCTTCCATATATATCCTCGTCCCCGCGTCCCCGCGTCCCCTCGTCCCCGCGTCCCCACATCCTCGCATCCCCACATCCTCGCGTCGCGTCCCTCAACCCTATTGCCCATGCCCGATTCCCCGTATTAATAAGGAAGCAGTGCTGATGGATGCAAAAAATCTTAATCTTGATTTTATTTATACTGACTGGTCGTTAATTGAAACCCGATTCGACCCCGAAAAGATTCACCAACGCGAAACAGTATTCACGATTGGAAACGGTTATTTAGGAACGCGAGGCACTTTTGAAGAAAGTTATCCTCGTGCGACTACTGCGACTCTTCTCCAGGGTGTCTACGATGACGTTCCCATTGTCTATACAGAACTGGCAAACTGTCCCGACTGGCTACCGCTAACTGTTAGTATTGATGGCGATCGCTTCCGTTTGGATAGAGGCGAGGTTATCGGTTACGAACGCAAACTCGATTTACGGCGAGCTGTTCTCAGTCGCTTTATTCGCTGGCGTAGCCCCAATGGCAAAACTGTAGACTTGCAATTCGATCGCTTTGCAAGTTTGGCAGACCCCCACATACTTTGCCTGCGTTGTCAAATCAAACCTGTGGACTTTAGTGGCTTAATTGAAGTTCAAGCCAGTATTAACGGTTATCCAGAAAACCAAGGCTTTAACCATTGGGAATTAATCGATCAAGGTAAACATCATCAAAATGCTTGGCTACATCTCCGTACTCGTGGTTCGCGGATCAGTTTGGGAATCGCCACTGGCTTAACAGTTACCGATGCGGAAGCATCCCTACAAATTAACAATTCTCCGGGATATCCCACCCTGATTGCAGCTTTTCAAGGGACATCGGGGCAAGCTGTCACCGTTGAAAAAATGGTGACTATTTTTACATCCCGCGATGTCGAAAATCCTCTGGAAGCAGCCCAAGAAAAACTGACGACATTACCCCCATATCCCATCCTGTTAAAAGAACACCAACAAGCATGGGAGCAAATTTGGGATCAAAGCGATGTTGCTGTAGAAGGAGATGTCCGAGCAGCGTTAGCAATTCGCTATAACTTATTTCAACTACTAATTGCCGCACCCCAAAACGACGATAAAGTCAGTATTCCAGCAAAAACCCTATCGGGATTTGGCTATCGGGGTCATGTATTTTGGGATACAGAAATCTTTATCCTGCCATTGTTCATTTATACCCAGCCAGCCTTAGCTAGAAATCTACTCACATACCGCTACCACACCATCGCGGGTGCTAGACGTAAAGCCATCCACTACGGCTATAAAGGGGCAATGTATTCCTGGGAAAGTGCCGATACAGGTGACGAAGTTACCCCCCGTTGGTTGCCACCGAACGACCCCTACGGCGATGATATTCGGATATGGTGTCGCGATCGCGAAATCCATATTAGTGCTGATATTGCCTATGCCATGTGGTACTACTGGCTGGTGACAGGTGATGACGAATGGATGCGGGACTATGGGGCGGAAATTATTCTCGACACGGCGGTATTTTGGGGCAGTCGGGTAGAATACAACACCAAATACGAACGTTACGAAATTTGCGGTGTCATTGGTGCCGATGAATACCACGAACTCGCCAATAACAATGCCTTTAACAACCGCATGGTACAGTGGCATCTAGAAAAAGCCATTCATACCCAAGATTGGTTACGGGAAAAGTACCCCGACAAAGCCAAAGAACTGGAAGAAAAGCTGCAACTTACCCTAAGTCGCCGTTTGCGCTGGCAAGATATTATCGCCAATCTGTGGATACCCTACGACGCGAAAACAGGACTGATTGAACAGGCGGATGGATTTTTTCAACTCGAAGATATCAATCTTGCCGACTACGAACCGCGTACAAAATCAATGCAGTCTATTCTCGGCATCGAAGCTGCCAACAAACGTCAGGTTCTCAAACAGCCGGATGTGTTAATGCTGTTGTACTTGATGCGGGAATCGGAAGAGTTTCCCTACTCTTTAGAAGTGTTGGCGAAAAACTGGAATTACTATGCCCCGCGTACCGATATTACCTATGGTTCCTCCCTGGGACCAGCGATTCATGGGATTTTAGCTTCTGATTTAGGTAAATCAGAGGAAGCATACGGCTACTTCATGCAAGCTGCGATGGTTGATATTGAAGATGTACGCGGCAATGCGGACGACGGCATACATGCTGCCAGTGCCGGGGGAGTTTGGCAAGCTGTTGTCTTTGGTTTTGGTGGCATCAAACTCACAGAAAATGGTCCCGTTGCCACACCCCATTTGCCCAAAGGTTGGAAACGCTTGCAATTTAAACTTTATTGGCGTGGTGACTGGCACGAATTTGATTTGAAAGGTGAAACTGAAACCATGGAAGCACAAAATACGAATATGTCTGAGTCGTCAGGGCAAACACCCATCAAAGGCGTGATTTTTGATTTGGATGGAGTATTAACTGATACGGCGGAATATCATTATCGAGCTTGGCAAAGATTAGCAGATGAAGAAGGTTTACCTTTTAATCGTCAGGCAAATGAGGAATTGCGAGGGGTTTCGCGCCGTGAGTCCTTACTGAAGATAATTGGTGACAAGCATTACAGCGAAGCTCAAATGCAAGCAATGATGGAGCGGAAAAACCGCTATTATGTGGAATCAATTGAAAACATTTCCCCAGATGATTTGTTACCAGGGGCGCTCGACTTACTCAAAGAATTACGCAGTGCTGGTATAAAAATTGCTCTCGGCTCCGCGAGTAAAAACGCCCGTCCCGTAGTTGAGAAACTGGGAATTGGTGAATATATAGATGCGATCGCAGATGGTTTTAGTGTGCAGCAACCCAAGCCTGCACCCGATTTGTTTTTATTTGCGGCGAAGGAACTGGGTTTGGAGCCAGGGCAATGTATTGTAGTTGAAGATGCAGGTGCTGGAGTCGAAGCGGCATTAGCGGCAGGAATGCGTGCAGTTGGACTTGGACCAGTTGATCGGGTTGGGGAAGCAACCGTAGTTTTACCTAGTCTTGCAGGTGTTAATTGGCGTGACTTACAAGCCAGTTTAAATGGTTTAGTATTGCAAAATTAAAATTTTGGGAGAGGGTAGGATAGAGAAACTGTGGACACGGAAGTATTCTGCTGATTTTTCCGTGTCACATTCTGTTCGGCGGGAGCATCTTGCTCCCTAATCTCCAAGAAGCGGGCTAGAGCCGGATTTCTCAAAACCTTATAAAACTTGGGTTTGTGCGTTTCATACTGTAAAAAAATATTTCCATCAAAAACGCCTGAAATATAGTCTGGGCAAAGGTTATGATAAATGCGATCGCTAGGCTTGTGAGAAATGCGGGCTAGAAGCCCGCACTACTATTCCTGTAATAATGTTAACTCCATCCAATTACTTAGTTCTTTGGCAATTAAATCAAGCTCATGATTAGTCACAGCAAATGGAGAAAATTCACTAGTTGAGAACTCATACAATCTACGTCCTGAGGATATTCCTAAAAAATAACGATTCCATGAATTTTGAGTTTTCGTGATCCGAATTATTCCTTGTATTGCTGCTGGATAAGGGTCTTTTAATTTCCATCCGAATATTTCATAAGCCCAAGATATTTTTTTGCGAGTTATAGATAAACGTTTCTGGGCAAATTCTGATAATAAAATAATTCCTATTCCGACTACAGAGATTAAGAAATTAAAAATAATTACTGGAGCTAGAAATCTAGCATTTTGATAGGGCAGGGACAGCATAAACAGGTTAATTAAATATGCTGGAAAAATCAGAAAAACCAAATTTATAATTGTAAAACGTGAAAATAATCCAGATGCAGGGATAAAAATCTCGATAAAATCATCATTTTTCAGCAGTATCATTCTTCGTTGTAATCTGTTTTTAGAAACAAATTTAGAGACTTGAAAAATAAATTCAGATAAATTCATTTCAATAACTTAAATATGAGTTTTTAAACATGAGTTTTTAAACATTTTGATACTCAGTTCAGTTCTCTAAGCTGATGTGCGGCTAAATTGTATAAGGCGAAAACGTCCAATTACTGTAGTGCGGGCATCTTGCCCGCGTCTAATATACAAATTAAATGCACCACAGCTTAGTAGTTTCAATCTGATGAGATTGCTACCTTCCGAGCCGCAATTCTCGCAATTAAAGGTGTTATCTTTGATTGCAACTGAGTATGAGAATGTATCGCTTTTATAGCTTTACTTTATCGCTATATTCCACTGTAAGATTACTTATATAATTGCTAAACTGCTGGTTTAAGTAGTTTCGCTAGATTTCTTGTGTTTAAAACCCAAAAAATCGGATTTCTGATTAACTAATTCTGAGGATATCGCAGATTATATGAGGTTATTCTAAAATATAAAATGCCAAATCTGAAATCTACAATCCAGAATCCAAAATACAGAATCTAACATTAATATGAGTAAAACTTTTTCGCGGCTGGCTCCATTTATCCAAGAATATATATATAACAATAATTGGACAGAATTACGACCAGTTCAAGATGCTGCATGTGAAATTATCTTTGACAGTGATGCTCATTTATTAGTTGCTGCGGGGACTGCTACGGGAAAAACAGAAGCAGCTTTTTTGCCAGTTGTCACAGTGCTATATGAACAAAAACCTCAGAGTATTGGTGCAATTTATATTGGTCCCATTAAAGCTTTAATTAATGACCAATTTGAACGACTAAATGACTTATTACGAGAAGCTGACATTCCTGTTATTCCTTGGCATGGAGATGTGGCTCAAAGTCATAAAAATAAAGCTGTCAAAAATCCTCGCGGAATCCTGCAAATTACACCAGAATCATTAGAAAGTTTATTAATTAATAAAAGTAATGATTTAGTGAGATTATTTGGTGATTTGCGATTTGTAATTATCGATGAAGTTCATGCTTTTATGGGGACTGAGCGCGGTTGTCAGATACTTTGTCAACTGGCAAGACTTGCTTATATAACTGGAAAACAGCACCGTCGGATTGGTTTATCTGCGACTTTAGGCGACTATTTACTAGCAGAAGAATGGTTGCGATCGGATACAAATAAAGAAGTAATGACACCAAAAATTGAAGCTGGGAAAAGGAATATTAAATTAGCTTTAGAACATTTTTACACAGCACAATATCCCTCCTCTGGAAAGATTTCCGAATTTAGTAATTATGATAGATATATATTTAATTTGAGTAAGGGCAGTAAATGCCTAATTTTTGCCAATAATAAATCACAAACAGAGTCAATCATTGCTTCATTGCGACAAATTGCCGCAGCAGAGAGAGAACCCGATATTTATCATGTCCATCATGGCAGTATTGCCGCCAGTTTACGCCAAGTTGCTGAGAATGCAATGCGGGAAAAAAATCAACCGGCGGTGACTGCGGCAACTTTAACCTTAGAAGTTGGAGTTGATATTGGTAATTTAGAAAGAGTGATTCAATTAGAAGCACCGATGTCGGTAGCCAGTTTCTTACAACGATTAGGGCGCACAGGAAGGCGGGGAAAATCGGCAGATATGCGCTTCGTTTGTGTGGAGGATGAACCTTTACCAGAAGCACCAATATTCGAGCAAATTCACTGGCAATTGTTGCAGAGTATCGCGATTATTCAACTGTATGTAGAAGAACGTTGGGTAGAACCTTTTAAACCTGTGAAATACCCGTTGAGTTTGTTATATCACCAAACAATGAGTATTCTTGCTGCAATGGGAGAAATTTCACCGGCGGGATTAGCAAAACAGGTGTTGAATTTATCTGCATTTAAGTACATTTCCCAAGATGATTTGAAATTATTATTAAATTATTTGATAGATTTAGACCATATTCAAAAAACAGATACAGGTAAATTAATTTTAGGTTTAGCTGGTGCAAAAATTACTAATCGCTTTCAATTTTATGCTGTTTTCCCTGAAAATCTAGAATTCATCGTTAAGCATGATGTCAATCATATTGGTAGTATTGCGATGATGCCGAATGTGGGTAGTCAATTTGGTTTAGCAGGGAGAAATTGGCAAGTTGTAGAAGTTGATTTTCGCAAAAAATTAGTGAATGTGAAACCAGTGGAAGGACAAGCAGGTATTTTTTGGCGTGGCGGCAGTGGCGTAATTCACACGAAAATTTTGCAGAGAATGCGGCGAGTTTTGTTGGAGGATATTGAGTATAATTATTTGCAGCCAAATGCGTTAAAACGGTTGCAGGTTGTGAGGGAATTAGCGCGGGATTTAGAATTAGATCAAAATTATATTGTTAAACTACCGAAGGGTAAATGTGTGATTTTTCCTTGGATGGGGACTGTGGCATTTCGTACTTTAGAAAGGTTGCTAAATTGCTTTTGTCGGGAGTCATTGGGGATTAAAAGTATTGGCGGTGCAAATCCTTATTATCTGACTGTGAGATTACCGCAAGATAAGTTTGAAAGTTTGTATGGTGAGATTATTTCATTATGTGAACAAAGGATTATTCCTGAGCATTTAGTGAGTGATACGGAAGCTCCAGAAATTCAAAAGTATGATGAATATATTCCCTATCCGTTGTTAAGAAAAGCGTTTGTGCATGATTTTTTAGATTTGGATGAGGTAAAGAGTTTAGTTAAAGGGTGGTTATGACATCTCAGTTTGAGTAGGTTGGGTTAGACGCACGAGAAATCTTTGATGCTAAACAAACAATTTTCTGAAAGTGTCGTAACCCAACATAAATATTTCGGGAAAACGAAAATTATTTTGTCGTAGATTCAATTTTGTCAATGCTCAACAGCTATAATTTTGAATTACGTTAGAATCAAACTTTGAATTGCTACCGTTTACTGGGGTTTTGGCATTGGGAGAGAAACCCGGTTTCTTGGTTTTTTCGTGCTAATTTGAGCTTTTGCGTGGGGGAGAAACCGGGTTTCTAAGATGGTTTCTTGGGTAATTCTATTTTCGCCAAAGTGGAAGGGTGTTGTAGTTCCAGCACGACAAGCATATTCCCATTCTGCTTCGCCGGGGAGACGATAGTGATTGTGATGTCACTTTGTTCAAATTTAAGCACAATTCCTTGAATCCAACTGATATTTTTCTGTTATTACAGCTAAAACCAAGAATTGGGAGAAGTTGGGGGGGAGATTTTCTTCCCCCAAACTTCGGTGGGGATTCTCCCCCAAACCCCCTATTGGGTGAAGTTTGTGGGGAAGGTTTCCTTCCACAAAACTTCGGACGGTTGCGTCCCCCAAGCCCCCTCCAAATAAGAAAGACAAAAATTTTTGCAATCGACAAATTGCAGGGCTTCTTAATTCAAATGGAAACAAAACTCTTAACCCGAACTCAGGTTAACTACAATTTTACATCATTACGTAGGCGCAACCTTGCTTAAGCCATTGCTGCAACTTTCTCCAACAATCCGGCAAACATTTTCAACCCATCGCTACCACCTAAGACTTCATCGGCTGCGCGTTCTGGATGTGGCATCATTCCCAACACATTACCTGTAACATTGCAAATGCCTGCAATATTATTTAACGAGCCATTGGGATTTTCGCCTACGTAGCGAAAGACAATTTGCCCATTATCTTCTAAGGCTTTGAGGGTGTCTGCATCAGCTTGGAAGCGTCCTTCACCGTGGGCGATGGGTAAAGTAATCATCTCGCCTTGGCTATATCCTTGCGTCCAGATCAAAGTATTATTTTCCACAGTGAGAGGAGCGCGATCGCAAATAAAATGTAAATGCTGGTTGCGTGTCAAAGCGCCAGGTAAAAGTCCAGCTTCAGTTAGCACTTGGAAACCATTACAAATACCTAAGACGGGTTTACCTTGGTTAGCATGATTAGTCACCTGCTGCATTACCGGAGAAAATCGCGCGATCGCACCACATCTGAGATAATCACCATAGCTAAAACCACCGGGAATAATGATGACATCCAAGTCGGAAATATCCGTATCTTGATGCCAAACCATGCGAGTTGGTTGTTTGAGAATATCACGAGTTACATAAGCTACATCGCGATCGCAATTAGAACCTGGAAAAACTACAATCCCAAATTTCATCGGTTATTGATTATTGGTGAATTAATATTTGGCAATGGGTAGTGGAGAAGACAAGCAGAGGGGGAAATTATGAAGACATCCTTGTCTTGTTCCCGTTTCCCTGTCTCCGCATGTTCCCCTAGCTAAAAAACACCCGTCTGCGATTCGACTTCAATCAAATCAAAACGGTAATTTTCAATTACGGGATTTGCTAACATTTGATCGCACATTACCTCTAAGTCACGGCGTGCGCCTTTTTCATCTGGGGAAATGAGGGTTAATTCAATATATTTACCAATCCGACAAGATTCAACGTTGCTGTAACCTAACTGCTTTAGTCCCGATTGTACCGCAGTCCCTGCCGGGTCTAAGACAGATGGACGAAGGGTGACAAATATTTTGGCTTGATACTTTCTTAGCACTGGCTTGAATTGAATACTGCTACGCTCATACTATCTCTTTACTGGAGTCGGTAGATGAAAATCGCTTCATCATTTCCAAAATAGATTTCCCAGCAGATTCAAAAATATCATCAAAACCATCATCAAAATATATCCAATAAAGATAATCTTGGAGTTGGGTTGTATGAAGAAACAAAATTTACCAATATTTTATCCACAGAGAAGTGAAAAACGCTCAATTGCTTGTATAGTAGCATTTATCACAATTTGGCTCTCTTGACAATTGATGTAACATCATGAAAAATTATGAACTTGATTTTAATAATCCTATAGGTTTTTAAAATTACAGAAACATTAGAGTTAAGCTAGAGCTGGATAAACATCAAAGATCGACGATACTATTGGTACGCAAAGTCTCATGAAAGCTGTTCGCACGCGTAGTCAGGAGCGGATTTTAAACCTGCTCAAAACAACAAAACAAGGCATCTCTGCTCAGGATATTTACGTAGAGTTACGTAACAGAAATCAGAGCATGGGTTTAGCAACTGTTTACCGCTCTCTGGAAGCTTTAAAGCTAGAAGGCTTGGTGCAAATGCGAACCCTTGCCAACGGAGAAGCACTTTATAGCTTGGCACAACAAGACAAACATCATTTAACTTGTCTGCAATGTGGTACTTCAATACCCATTAATCAATGTCCAGCACATGCTCTTGAAATCGAATTGCAAGATACTCACAAGTTCAGAATTTTTTACCATACTCTGGAATTTTTTGGATTGTGCAGTCAGTGTCAATTAGCACATACTCCGGAAGTGAGTCATTCATGATAATTGCAATTGGGAATCGAAAGTATACTTGCAAAGCGTAAGCATTGAGCCTAGAATCAGCAAAAGTTTCTACCCTTGATGCTTGCCCTTCTCATCATGTGTGCTTCCCACTCCCTTCAATTCTCGGTTTTGACGTTGCTTACTGTTGATAATCCGATGTGGGCACTATGTGGGCATGGTAGGTATTACTGTGCCCATAAAGCAATCAGCGATCGCATCCAAAAATATTATTAGAGATTATTGATTAACTAAACCTGAAAACAAAGAAACCGGGTTGCTTGGATTGAAGTATTGAGCATCATCTGACTTTTTGATGAACGCTGGGTTTCTCCCTGTGCGACTATGCTGAATATTTACTTAATAAATGGTCTCCTATCCAAAAATTACTACTATTGAAGAAGGCTACCTAATTAACAATCTCACATCCAAAATCCCTATGACCTCAACTTTACCGGAGGAAAGTAAACCAAACACCCAGGCTTCCCAATGGGAAGAAGAAATGGATCGGGCTATTTTCAGCTTTGAGGAAATTCAAACTGAATTAAATTACCGACAAGCCCAAACAGCACTACGTAATTTAGTGGCAAAACTCGATTTAACGCCCCAAGAACAGCAAGGACTCGAAACCGAAATCAATGACTTGGAAACCATGTTGGCAAAATTAGACCGCATGGTAGTACAAATTGCCGCCTTTGGGATGGTGGGGAGGGGAAAATCTTCGTTATTAAATGCCTTAGTCGGTCAAAATGTATTTGAAACAGGACCGTTACATGGGGTGACTCGTTCCGCACAAAGTGTAAATTGGAGTATTAGCGAGGAAAGTGTAGGAGGAAGCGATCGCGCTTTGCGGGTAAGATTGCAAGGGAGTGGTCAATCCCAGGTAGAATTGATTGATACGCCGGGATTGGATGAAGTTAATGGCGAAACCCGTGCCAACTTAGCGCAGCAAATCGCGAAGCAAGCTGATTTAATCTTGTTTGTGATTTCTGGGGATATGACAAAGTTGGAACATGAAGCCCTCTCTTTGTTACGGGAAGCAGGCAAACCAATATTATTGGTATTTAATAAAGTTGACCAATACCCGGAAACAGACCGGATGGCGATTTACCAAAAAATTCGCGATGAAAGGGTGCGAGAATTATTATCACCCGATGAAATTGTTATGTCTGCGGCTTCGCCAATGGTGCGGACAATGGTGCAAAATGCAGATGGTACAAGACAGGTACAAGTGCGATCGCGTCCTTCTCAAATTGATAATTTAAAATTGAAAATATTAGAGATTTTGCAGCGTGAGGGCAAAGCTTTAGTTGCTTTGAATACGATGATTTATGCTGATACCGTTAACGAACAATTGGTAGAACGTAAGTTAGTTATCCGGGAAAGTGCAGCAAATCAATTAATTTGGCGAGCAACAATGACAAAAGCTGTGGCGATCGCTCTGAATCCAATTACAGTAGTTGATATTTTGAGTGGTGCTGTAATTGACATTGTTGTGATTCTTGGTCTTTCCCGGCTTTATGGCATTCAAATGAGTGAAACTGGTGCAGTAAAGCTACTCCAAAAAATTGCCTTGAGTATGGGTGGTATTAGTGCTAGCGAATTACTCGCAAATCTAGGGCTAAGTTCGTTAAAAACATTACTTGGTATTTCGGCACCAGCAACAGGTGGGATTTCCCTAGGAGCCTATGCAACAGTAGCAGTGACACAGGCGAGTGTGGCGGGAGTCTCCACCTATGGGATTGGTAATGTCACCAAAGCATATTTAGCCAATGGTGCAACTTGGGGAGACGATGCCCCAAAAGTTGTTGTCAATCGCATTTTGGCAAATCTGGATGAAGAGTCAATCCTTAACCGCATTAAGGAAGAATTAGAAATTAAGGTGAAGGGTGTGAGGAGAAGAATGTGAGGTGTGGAAGGGGACGCGGGGACGCGGGGATGTGGGGACGCGGGGACGCGGGGATGTGGGGACGCGGGGACGCGGGGATGTGGGGACGCGGGGACGCGGGGACGCGGGGATGTGGGGACAAAAAAGAAAGAGGTTTCTTTTATTAATCTCCCCCTCTCCGTGTCTTCCCCTCTCCGTGTCTCCCCCTCTCCGTATCTCCCCCTCTCCGTGTCTCCCCCTCTGCCCATCCCCATTTGCCAATAAAAAAAATACTGAACTCTAACACTACACACTTTTGATAATTTAATTTTTACTCTTAAACGAGTCCAGCCATTCTTGAACTTGGTTGCGAGCGATATCACGTCCACCTAAACCAAAAGCCAGGGCAATTGCCACTGCGATCGCACCTAATAATAAACCGAAAGCGAGGTTAACGATATCCGGTGCAACGCCAATTTGTTGTAGTGCCATTGCGGATACTAAGGTGACGATAGATATGCGGGCAACTTGTCCTAAAATCCGAGCTTGGGCATTACCAGAACTGGTAATAATGCTAAACGCGAGATTTGCAAAGAACAAACCAATGGCAAAGATAATTAATCCTGCCAAAATTCGAGCTAAAACAATCAGGATGCCATTTACTAACGCCGTTAAAGCCGGAATTCTCAAGATATCGACTGCGGCAACAGTTGCAAACAGCATGATACCAACTAAAACAATAATCCCCGCAATTTCCGAAGGAGTACGTACAGGTAGGATTGGTTCTGTGCTGCTGTTAGCAGGTGCAGGACGACTTAAGGAAGGTAATCCAATGATGTTGAAGATATTGTTGAAACCAATACTAGTAAGAATACTGGTGACTAAATCGGCTACAAACCTTCCTAAGAAGTAGGCGAGAATCAAAATTGCCGCCGCAGTAAAGATTAATGGCAAAGCATTGAGTATCTGTTGCAACATTGCGATCGCAGGCACGGAAATTGCCTGGATTTGCAGTGCATTCAATGCGGCAATGCCAATGGGAATCAGAATCAAGACATATACAATCGTACCAATAATGTTTGATAGCGACTGCATTCCCGATACACCACTGAAACCAAATCTACTGCCCAAATGATCTACACCAGTCGTCGCCAGTAAATTGGTGACAATCCGACGCACAATATTGGCAACAAACCAACCAACTACACCAATCAATATTGCTGCCAAAATATTCGGCAGAATTGACAAAATCTCCGTAATTAAGGTTTGTAATGGCAATAAAGCTTGTCGCAGTCCTAAAGTATCGAGAACTGGAACCAAAAACAGTAGGAAAATAAACCAGTAAAGGGCATTACCTACTGTTTCCGATAATGACAGTTGATTCAAGCTTGTACCGTCATCGCTAGGCGGGTTCAACCGCTCGTCAATCCGTAATGCATCCAGTGCGCGCACCGTAATCAGTCTTACGAGAGTTGCGATCGCCCAAGCAACAGCTAATAATATTCCTGCACCAACTAACTTCGGTAAAAATTCACCAATTTGGTTGAGGAAAGTATTAAGTGGCTGTGATGCCACCCGTAATTCTAGAGTATCCAGCACTGCCACTATGGCTATTAGCAGCACACCCCAAAATACCAAGCTAGAGATAATATTCTCAATTTGAGGTACATCTCTACCACCTGCAACGCTGCTGGCAATGCGATTATCGAGCTTTGTCCGGTTCAGTATTCCCCGCACAATTGCAGCTGCAATCAACGCAATTACCCAACCAACGATCAGAATTAAGACAGCTCCAAATAGTTTCGGTAGGAACTGAACCACCTGTTGAAGCGTTCCTTGTACGTAATCAATAGGCTGATTCACTGGCAAATTTGGCGACTGTGCCAAAAGTTGCTGACTCCCCATCCAAAAACCAAAGTCTATTACTTGGTTTATCTGTTGCCAAGTTGTATTCATGGTTTTCCGATATTAAAGTTCTGTGTTATTCACTAAAAACACAGGAAATATTCTGGTACCAACTGCCGAAACAAACCAGCACCTCGATTCAGTGTTTTAGTGTTTCGCATAGTAATTTACCAGTAAAATACTACAGTTTCTTGATTACGAAACTACTTTTTATTTTTTTATTTACAATTTATTTCTTTTTAGTCCCAAAACATCTCAAAAACAAAAATCATGAGTTTATTACTGATTGTTTTGTGATAAGATATACCATTTTTCCTTGTAATAATCACGATTTCAGGTTTTTAATGTTATTTAATGTTAAAAAAGTTTCCAAAATACTTAATCTCGATTAGTAATCTCTGCCTATCCGATTTCATCAAGATTTATATTCGTTAAATTATTTTATTTAGGTTTTAGATTTTAGATTTATCCAACAGAACAACTTTTTAGTTATATCGTCAATAAATTATGATTTATTTCTTAATCAGAGATTAATCTTTTTTCACTTCCGAGAGAAATTATAGAGATATTATTAGGGATGCGAGTAGAGAGAGGTTTTTGCAAACTGGCACACCCCAATAATCGGATATTTTGGCTCTTCAATACTGAATATAGACACTCACAAGCATCTACTTAGAGGTAAGTATCAAGTAAACGCCTAATATTTACTTTATCAATACTCTCTTACTATTACTGTTAATTCAATTAGTGCTTCTGACAGTAATTCCCGGAGCATAAGCCTCAATCACTTTTCCTGTGCGAGTGCAACTAACCATTAAATAATCACACACAGGACATTGGGTTCTCGTCAATTGGCTATGAGTAATATAGTGTCTTTCCCCTTCGCTACCACAATTAGGACAGCGAACTTTTTGGATTGTCTGCATTTTAACACCCCTGAGATTAACATTTTTTCTGCTTGGCGGGACTAAAAATCTAGAACTAAAAATCTAATTTTTAGACTGTTTACACAAATTGCTTTTAATTTGAGACAAAAATCTGAGGAATTTTGAATTCCCCGATAACTAAATTGGGATTTTAGGGAAATTGGTGAATTTACTGAGGATGATTTACAATCCTCTGCTCTAGCCTAAATTTCTTACCGAATATTTCACAGTACGCTAATCTATTGTTTTCTTTACATAACTAAACAAAATGCAAAATTTGCATTAATTACAAAACTTCTCAACACCCTATCTCATTATGCTAACATTTTGACTAATTGACCATATAACTTTAGATATAAATTTACTTTTTGTACTGATATTCTACTTAGAAAATTTGTGATCCCTATAACGTAAATGTTGAGACTGAATAGTTTGCTGTTATCAACAGAAATTATTTAGTGCTAAATATCTAGCTAGTTTATTTAAATACAAGACTATTATTTTGTAGCTATTTTTACCATTTGTCGAACTTTTTCTCAAAATATTTAATACAGCAGTATATAAAGCTGGATAAAGTGAAGAAATTTAAGTTTTTTTTAATATTTGCTGACTATAAAAATCTAGGTTGAATGGGAGTAAAAAAATTAATCAAAATTTCCAATGTTAGACGTTAACAATAATGACTAAATTTGCTAATCTAGTTCTTGGTAATGGGTAATGGGTAATCGGTAATGGGTGATTGATATTGGAGTTGTCCAATTCTCAATTGCCCATCATTTCTTTTGAATATTTTGAAAGCTTATTTAAAGCTTTAAAGTTGAGAGTTTTAGTGTTCAGTCAGAAACGAACTTTTGCTCACAAGTATTTAAGGTTTTTCTAATTACCTTGGTGATGACGTTATATCATGTCCGCCTAAATACCAACGACAAAACTGACGCGGAAATGGGAAGATAAAGGGACGTGAAGAAAACTAATAATAACTGACTTACCAGACTCGATTTTAGTTAATATTTATTTAATATTTTATTTAATAATTCTTTAATAATTATCTAAAAAGCAGCATTCAAGAGGGATGAAAGTAGTCGTAAATTTCTTGAGCTAAACGCGAACCGATTCCAGGGACTTCAGCTAGTTGTGCGGGTGTCGCTTGCCGAATATAGTCAACTGAGCGGAAATGAGCTAAAAGTTGTTTTTGTCGATGCTGTCCTAATCCAGGAATGTCATCTAAACGCGATCGCTTGAGTTTATCACTACGTTGTTGACGATGGAAAGAGACGGCAAATCTATGGGCTTCATCACGTAAGCGGCGTAAAAGTTGTACTCCAGGTTGTTCGGAGTCTGTTTCTAAAGGTAAAGATTCCCCTGGGAGGAAAATTTCTTCGCGTTTTTTTGCCAAACTACAAACGCGGACATCCTCCAGTAAATTCATTTCTTGGAGTACAGCCACAACTGAGGAAAGCTGTCCTTTGCCCCCATCTATCATTACTAAATCGGGAAAATCAGGATTTCCCTGGCGTTGTAAATCTGGTTCCTCAATAAACTTGCGAAATCTTCTTTGGATAACTTCTGCTAAAGAAGCAAAATCATCCGAATGTCCAATGGTGACGGTGGGATTTTTAATTTTGTAATGACGGTAATGTTGTTTTGCGGGGATGCCATCGACAAACACCACCTGGGAAGCGACTGCGTTAGAACCTTGGATGTGGGAAATGTCGTAACCTTCGATGCGGTGCGGTAATTCTTCTAAATCGAGTATAGTTGCTAAATCTTGTATGGCTGCGTGATTACGATCGCCAAATTTTTGCATCCGTTGTAATTCATACTGGGCATTACGTTCCACCATCTCAATTAATTCAGCTTTGAGTTGACGCTGGGGGGCAACAATCGTCACTTTTCGACCTTTGCGTTGCGTCAAAGCTGCCGCCAATATATCGCTATGAGGTGACTCATGTTGGACTAAAATTTCCGCAGGAATTTCCACATCATCGGCGGTTTGGTAATGTTCCTCTAGTACCCGTTGGAGAATCGCACCGGGTTCGGCATGGGCATCGGCAACAAAGGCGAGACGACCAACTAATTGACCAGCGCGAATCTGAAATAATTGAATACAAGCGTGATTTTCGTCTTTTGCTAAGGCGATCGCATCACGGGAAACAGTATCATCGGGTAGGGAGACTTTTTGGTCGGCATTCAGGGACTTTAAGCCGTGAATTTGGTCACGATATCGAGCCGCAGCTTCAAAATTGAGTGCTTCTGCTTGGGCTTGCATGGAATCACTGAGAATATCCACAAGCTCCTGGATTCTGCCTTGGAATACCATCGCCACCTTTTGGACAATTTTGCGGTATTCTTCCGGGGTTACGAGTTTTTGACAGACACCGGGACATCTCCCTAAATCGTAATTTAAACAGGGACGGTCTTTAAATAGGGGTTGGGGGCGTTGACGCAGGGGAAAAATCCGTTTGCAAATGCGTAAAATTTCCCGCAGCAAGTGGGAATCTGTATAGGGACCGTAATATTTATCTTTGGGTTTACCTAATTGGCGTTTGCGAGTAATAAAAATGCGGGGATAATCTTCCGACCATGTGATACAAACATAGGGATACTTTTTATCGTCTTTGAGCAGGACATTAAAATAGGGTTGGTGCTGTTTAATTAAATTTGCTTCTAATGCCAGTGCTTCAACTTCAGTATCGGTGACGATAAATTCAATATCGGTGACTTGCTTCACCATCGTCGCAATCCGTTCACTCAGACGTTGGGATTCGCGAAAATAGGAACGTACCCGCGATCGCAATTTTCGAGACTTACCTATATAGATAATGCGATCGCTACCATCACGCATAAAATAAACCCCTGGTTCGGGCGGGATTTCCGCGAGACGATTTTCCAAGCGATCGGGGTCTTTAACAAGTGGTAGTGTGTTAGCAGATATTTTCACAGTTTAAATAATGCTAATCCTATAAATCTACCGATATCCATAATATTTATTTTAGGGTAAAATTCACGATCCCAAACCAGGAAAATCAGGGGATAAATCAGCCGAGCAATCTAGAAATATCTATCTCTCTTGACTTATCAGCATCTGCGACAATATCGAATTCTTCATATTCAGTCTACTAGGCGATCGCAATTTTGATAAATAAAGCGTAAACAACTATGGCTAATTTTAAAGGCTGCGTATTCAGTGGGAATTAAGCGATCGTATCTCATCTACAGTGATGATTTTTCTTGATAATTTCGTCAAATCACTATTTGCGTTTATGTTTTCTTCTTAAAATCGAATAAATATCTGGCATAAGTCGTAAATTGTGCGGATATTTGCAAAAACCATTCTGATTGGGAGAATTAACGGATATATCTACTAATCTCCACTGATTATCATAAGTATCGTGAGAGATAAAGCTGAAGATAAGGAAAAAGTCATGAATTTGAACGAATTTGAATCCCAATACCGCGATGCAATGGTAGAAACTCTCAATGAATTACAAACAGCAATGTTGCTACTAGCCCAGGCACAGCGTAAAATTTCTCAAATTGGGAGTTCGGTACAAGGTCTTAGTCAAAGCGTGGAAGAATACATTAATAATCAAAAACCTGAATAAATTTAGAATTACTGGGCTAATTATGTAGTTCAAAATCGAACAAGTAGGTCGGTGTTAAAATTTGTCGTTATGACAAGGCAGGAGACAGAGGGCAGAAGGGAAGAGGGTTTTAGGTAACTTTACTTTTCGTTATATACTACTCTGCGAGAAGCCGCTCCGCGTCTATGGTTTATTTGCGCTGTTCTACTTATTGCATCGAATATTGTTTTACTGAAGTCATATTCTGGATTTGATGAATTAAACTTCTTAAAAATCATCAATAATCATTAAAAGCCACGGCTACCCTAGAAGTAGTAGCCGCATTTGCAAAATATCATCAATACTATTTGAGATTTAAGTTGGTACTAACTCACCCGGACGCAACTTAGACCATTTACCCTTCTCTTCTTGAAAACTCAGGCATCCCACTACATCCCATTCCATCTCAATGATGTCTCCTTGTGAACGGATGTTAACATTGATGGATGGCTCATTTGGATCGAAATCTGGTGTTTCGGTCAAATGTGGCTGTTGGTGTTGCCCTTCTACAGCATGGTAGGTAAGGCAACGGTCTACATAGTGGCAGTTGACACAAACGCACATAATAGAATCAACTCCAAAACCTTGTATTGTTAATCTAGCGTACACAAAAGCTTTCGTGACTAAACTTTTGACTTTTTTTTATTAAAATATGTAATCGTTAAGATGTATAAATCGGCTTTATCTTCTCTATCCCCTGAGAATTATCCCTTTGATTTGGACTTATTACCGCAACCTGTATATTTAGTTGGTGGTGCGGTGCGGGATGGGATATTGGGAAGAAAGCGCGAATATTTGGACTTAGATTTTATTTTGCCTCAAGATGCGGTCAAAACTGCCAAGAAACTGGCGACGCATTACAAAGCTGGGTTTGTCCTACTCGATAAAAAAAGGCAAATTGCACGGGTGGTATTTCCGAATGCAACTGTTGATATTGCCCAGCAAGAAGGAGATAATTTAGAGACTGACTTGAGAAGAAGAGATTTTACGGTAAATGCGATCGCTTTTAATCCTCACACACAGGAAATTATTGACCCATTGCAGGGTTATGATGATATTGAAAAGCGCCTGTTACGGATGGTATCGTCAAAGAATCTTGAAGATGACCCGTTACGACTGATGCGGGGCTACCGTCAAGCTGCACAATTGGGGTTTAATTTAGATGGTGAAACTCAAGTTGCGATTCGTCAGTTAGCGCCGCTTTTATGTAAAGTTGCCGCCGAAAGGTTTAGAACGGAACTTGGTTATATGCTGGTTGATTCCCCAGGTACGCAGTGGATAATTCGCGCTTGGGAAGATGGTTTACTGGCAGCCTTTTTTAAAAATGTCACCACAGCAGGATGTGAATATTTGCTAAAAGTCGAGGCAGCAGCAGTCAAACTTTCGCAAACTTGGCAGCAATTGGGGATTGAATTAAATAAATACGTGCGTGATACGGTGAAAACTAATTGGCTGGGGATTGCCAAACTTGCATGTTTAGTTAGTCCAGAACCAGAAACCGCAGAAATAGAACTTACCCAATTAACCTACAGTCGCGCGGAAATTAAAGGTGTTACTACTGCTTTAAAACTGTTCCCGAAGTTAAATAGGTTACAGATGCCCTTACGAGAACAGTATTTTTTATTTCAAGAAGCGGGATTAGTATTCCCGACGACCAGCATTTTAGCAGTAGCTCATGATACCTTGGTAGAGGGGATTGCACCCTTAATCTCCCGCTACCTCAACCCTGATGATCCGGTGGCTCATCCCACCCCATTATTGAGTGGGAAGGAGATAATTCTAGCATTGAATATACCTGCTTCGCCAGTAGTAGGTGACTTACTGACGGAAATTGCGATCGCACAAGTTGAGGGAAAAATTGCTACAGAGAAAGAAGCGATCGCATTTGCGCGACAATTGATCAAGTAGTTGAGAGTAAGTAATTTTCGCTACTTTTATTTTTTGTGATGTATGTTTTCGTGTTGTTAATTTGCTTGCCGATTTGCTGGATAACTAACTATATTGTTCAATAATATACGCAAAATTGCGATCGTGTTTTATGTGATATCACGTGCGGCTAATCTTTTCAATTAAAATTTCTCCGCGTTCCCGCGTCTCTAAGTCTCCGTGTCAGTCTTAATAATAAGTATTCAACCGGACATGATATTAGTCGCATATTCTAAAACTCTTTCCCAACCCCATCTCCATGCAGTCTCAACTAGCATTTCTTTCCCATTCATAAATTTAATATATTCTCTTCCTTCTTCAATAAAGATATCAGCAACTAATCGGTTTCTCACGTCATTACCCCATATTTTAGCCGCACCATCCCACCATTTCTGTCCTTGTGACTTTAATCCTTCTATCTGCAAAAAACTATCATCCCATTCTCTTGGTTTCCATTGTTCAGTTAATGCCCGTAACAATATTTGATTTGGTGCAATTTCTTTTTTCTGTTCATACAACCAAAAACTGTAGCTAATAGTTGCTTGCAATGCATCTTCAAGTCCATAATTACAGTTTTTTAACGCATCTTGAATATGATTATTTGCAAAGTTAACACCAATCGCAATTAGCGCTGGCTCATATTTTTTGAAAATCTCGTATTCAATCGAATCCTGATTCCACAACAAGCTTATTTGTCCTCTTTTTCACCAAATATATGATTACATATAGCAATATAACCGATTTGATGACAAAGATTAATTGAATTACAAGTACAGGTGACACTCAAATGAATGACTTCACAATTATCTAAGTAGGTGGATAAAATTAAATGTAGGATGGGTTAGCAAAGCGTAACCCATGCGGTTTTTAAGGTTGAGAGCTTATTTGGCATCAACATGCATTTTATAAAAAATTAAGCCTTTCTACTTATAAGTAGTTCAAATTAAATATGATAAGAAGTAGTCAGAGTTGGAAAGCTCGTATTATCAAGGGAACTACTATGTCGCTCGCTGGGTGGAATTAAAGCAAAGCAGATGCTTATCTAGTAGTGGCTTTGAGCATTTTGACTACGCTCAATGCTCAAAACAAATAATTCCGCCTTCCTAGCTTAACAAGAGTAGACTAAGTCAATATAAATCAAACCACATGACTATAATAATTCTAAATATTTTTTGACAAAATGGGTCTTCATTAATCAAAAACTGATATTATAATTTGTTTATAATAATATTAGGTATACTGATTTGGTTGGGCGTGGTTTAAGTCGAGTAGTCAGGCGAAAATTGACAATATTTTTACTACTATTTTTTTTAGTAGTCCTGATGGTATTACAAATTTCTCCACGAGAAACACAGTTAGGACAACGTGAAAGCAATTATGCAATACATAGTCGTCAAAATGTGAATCAACCTGCTTTTTATCCCGTCACAAAAATTCCACCCAAAAATCTGTATAAACCTGTTGCTAATTGGATAGGAAGGTTAATTTTACCGACGAAACAACAATTACAAGATGGTTTAGATTGGGTATGGATGGAAGTACAATATGCACCACCAACAGCACAAAATTTGGTAGGAAAAATTGTCCGTTTGCAATGGAAGAATAATCAAGAATTACGTACTTACATTCAAAATATCCAGCGAGATGTAGATTTCACCCCCGAAGTAATTACAAGTCAGCAAGCAGGAATTATTCATCCCTTTCGACTAAATGGTGTGCGTCAGGTAGGGGCTTTGCGTTCTTTGGCTGGTGCGAATCCTAACGATGATACGATTGTGGCACTAGATTTAAAGACAATAATTACAGAAAATAATCAAGAAAATAATCAAGAAAATAACTATATTTTACAAATAGATAACGAACCTATTTTAGTAACTGGTAGATTTTACAGTTTAGTGACAATAATTAAACCAATTCCATCTCATTCTCTAAATCTGTCATCTAAAAATTATCAACAATCCGAAAATTATTATCTAGTCAAACATTACAACCCTAATTCTCATCAATTTGACGGAGTCGAAGAAATAATTCAGATTCCTCAACAAGTAATAGATACACGACATTTTGCACCTTCAACCCCAGAGCAAATCGAAAAATCATCCGCAGGTAGAGATGGATGGTATATTTACGGAGCAAATAATGTCAATAATATTTTCGTTGTTCAAGCGATCGCACCCCGTTCTCTTTTTGCACTGCAATCAAATGAAACAATTACAAATAAAGACTTAGCGCTAAATTATATTCACAAACTAAATTGGCAAAATACGCAAAAAAATAAAGGTAAAATCAATACAACTTTAGTTGTTAACCAGAAAAAATCATCGCCACAGATTTGGCAAGAAGGAGATAAAGCCATCCTCCTACACTTATTTGGGGGAATTGGCGGGCGTAAAGCTGAACGCCTGGGAGTGCCATACACTATCACTGGACATTTTGCCTTTGGCAGTGCAGAAGTGATTCGCGACGAATTTACGCAGCAATTACGCTTTGACATCAAATATCACCAAGTTTACGCCCATAACCCCGATGGAATTATTGCCGGAATACATACCTGGGCAAACTATATGGGTAATTTACAATACGGATGGCTGGCAACCCGTCCAGTATCAGATATTCTCATTAAATTTGCTCCCGTCACCCAAGATTATGACTTTGATGGTATCAAAATTTCACCTCTAACTCAGTTACAGCAACAATTACAAATTGCGATCGCTCGTTATCGAATTGGAGATGGTACGGGTGGAGCAACAGTATCGCCTGCGACTTCCTGTGTTCAGGATTCTAGTCAAGCACTGTATGCAACAATACAGGCAATTAAAAAACAAGTGGCGACAAATCCACAAATTCAAACTTGGTTAAATGCCAACCCCAATCACCCACAAACATTACGCTTTCAGCAACTAGTCGAATTAGGTAAATCTTTAGAAAAACAACTAGTACCCTTAGGAATTATTCGTGCTGATTGGCAAAGTCAAGTAGATATGCTGGCAGGTACAGGGGCAAGTACGACAGAAAAACCCAGGAAACCATTTAAAGATGGTAGCATCTGGGCAGGATTGACAACATGGCGAACAATGATGCCAAGACAAGTGCATGATGACCTCGCCGCGATATTCTTAAAACATGGTGCAACTATGCAATTTTTGCGAACTAATCAAGTAGGTGGTTGGCAAGCTGATATTACACCTATTGCACCCACAGTATTTTTTGGACAAATTCAGATTCCTTTTACCGATATTGCACCGCTTCCTATTTGTCTGAATCGGATTTTAGCGTCTTTGGCGATTCCCAAATTACAAGATTGGTTAATTATCTGTGTAACACTAATCATTTATAGCCTCATTGCCATACCTTTGGGTTTCAAGTTTGGATTTTTACAGCTACAAATTTGGGCTGGAAATTGGTTTGAACAATACTTATTAATGTTGCGCTGCTTATTTTTGCCTGCAATTGTGGAAGAATTATTTTTCCGAGTTTTACTACTTCCCCATCCCAGTGAAATTATCAATTGCTGGAAATGGGGCATGTGGGGAATTTTAAGTTTATTCTTATTTGTTGTTTATCATCCCTTGAATGCGAAAACCTTGTTTAAAGCTGGATTTCCTACATTTTTTAATCGGGTTTTTCTGGGGTTAGCTGCATTATTAGGAATTGCCTGTACGATTGCATATGCAATTACAGGTTCTTTATGGGTGGTTGTTTTGATTCACTGGGCTGTAGTTGTAGTTTGGTTAATTATTTTTGGGGGGATGGCAAAATTGGATATTAGGAATCAGAAATTTGGGAATACTCAAATGTAGTAACTCTATGAGATATTCTACAGAAGGTGTTTATGCTTGGTTTGCCTGTCTTGCTTGCTGTCATCATCATTGTGATTACAGCTTTTATACTCAGCAAAGTTTGGAAACGTCAAAAAGCCCAAGTGCATGACATTTATCCTTCTCGAAGTGAAGAAAGTAGTGATTTTGATGTTGATTTTGATTACGCAAATACTAGCTACAAAGTTAGCAACACTTTAGAGACAAATGATGGTAGCGATAATTCTCATCATTGCTCAGATTCTCACCACAATCAAGACTATACCAACAGCAACAACGAGTATACAAATAGCGATAATAACAATATTTGCGAATCAAGTAGTAATTACGAATCTAATGATAGTTCCAGTTATAGCTATGATTCAAGTAGTAGTCACAGTTGTGATTCCAGTAGTAGCTATGATTCCGGTAGTAGTGACAACAGTTATGACTAAAGAACGGGAATTTAATAACTTGCAATTCTCACGGAATCTAAAATTGTGCGTTACATTGCGCTAACAGCACCCTACTTTTGTAATTTATTTAATCCATATTCCTAAATACTCCCCTAAATTTAATTTAGGAGAGTATAACGAACTAACCTTAAAATAAATCCAAATCCGTCACCGCACCCAAACTACTTGAAGATACCAACTTGGCATATTTAGCCAAAATACCTTTGGTGTAACGAGGCGGTTTTGGTTGCCAATTTGCCCGTCTTCTCGCTAATTCCTCTTCAGATAAATTCACTTGCAATAACCGTGCTGGTGCATCGATGGTGATACTATCGCCTTCCTCAACCAAAGCAATATTTCCCCCAACCGCAGCTTCTGGAGCCACATGTCCAACAACCATACCGTAAGTACCGCCAGAAAAACGTCCATCGGTAATTAACCCCACCGAGTCGCCCAAACCAGCACCAATAATTGCTGAGGTGGGAGCAAGCATTTCCCGCATTCCCGGACCACCTTTTGGTCCTTCATAACGGATAATGAGGACATCCCCCGGTTTGATTTTATTGGCGAGAATTGCATCCAAGCATTCTTCCTCTGACTCAAATACACGAGCAGGTCCAGTAATTTTCGGTAATTTAACGCCTGTAATTTTTGCTACTGCTCCTTCTGTGGCTAAATTACCTTTGAGAATTGCCAAATGTCCCTGTGCATACATTGGTTTATCCCAAGGGCGAATGACATCCTGGTCTGGCGATGGCTCAGAAGGTACATCTTTGAGGACTTCAGCAATTGTTTGTCCAGTAATGGTGATACAATCGCCGTGCAATAATCCTTTATCTAACAACATTTTCATCACCAGAGGCACACCTCCAGCCCTGTGTAAATCCGTAGCTACGTAGCGCCCGCTAGGTTTTAAATCACACAAAACAGGTACTCTTGCCCGAATACTCTCAAAATCATCCAAGTTAAATTCGACACCAGCAGCATGAGCGATCGCTAGAAAATGTAATACTGCATTTGTGGAACCACCGACTGCCATAATCACAGAAATGGCATTTTCAATGGATTTGCGGGTAATAATTTGTCGGGGTAAAAGTTGTTTGCGGATGGCTTCGACAAGTACATGTCCTGATTTTTCGGCACTATCAGCTTTTTCTGCGTCTTCAGCAGCCATTGTCGAGGAATAGGGTAAACTCATTCCCATAGCTTCAAACGCCGACGACATGGTATTTGCTGTATACATACCACCGCAGGAACCCGCACCAGGACAAGCACGACGTTCAATTGCCATTAATTCATCTTCGTCCATTTTGCCAGCTTTGAAAGCACCTACAGCCTCAAAGGAACTGACAACAGTCAAATCGCATTCTCTGTAACTACCGGGTTTAATTGTACCCCCATAGACAAAGATAGCAGGGATATTCATGCGAGCGATCGCAATCATCGAACCGGGCATATTTTTATCGCAACCGCCAATAGTTAGCACTCCATCCATGCTTTCGCCGTTACAAGCGGTTTCGATAGAGTCAGCAATAACTTCCCGTGACACCAGAGAATATTTCATCCCTTCAGTTCCCATCGAGATACCATCGCTAACGGTAATCGTACCGAAGATTTGCGGCATTCCCCCCGCCTTGCGAATTCCCTCTTGAGCGCGATTTGCTAAATCATTCAACCCCATATTGCAGGGAGTAATGGTACTGTAAGCATTGGCAACGCCAACTATAGCCTTAGAAAAATCCTCATCTTGGAATCCGGTTGCACGCAACATGGCGCGATTGGGTGAACGTTGTACCCCTTGGGTGATAGCTTGACTTCTAAGATTTTCCGACATTGTGATTCCCTTACGCGCCACCTTCATTAATCACGGCGCTTCTCCTCTGTGGTGATTATTTCAGCGTATCAGAAAGGGGGTTTATCTTGAATTTGCGATCGCTTGGTTAATTTTATTTTGATATGATTTTATCGTTTAGTATGCGATGAATATGCGATCGCTCCACTTAAATTTATCTCATCCTACTTACTGGCTTGCTGAACTTGGTTAATATCTAAACCCAGCGCTTCTGCTACTTGTTCGGCAGTCAAACCCAATGCTAGCAGCTTGGGAACCGCTTCTAACTTTGCTTCCAAACGTCCTGCTTGAGTTCCTTCCTTTCTTCCTTCCTCTTTTCCTTCTTCTTTTCCTTCTTCTTTTCCTTCTTGATATACCCGTGTTTGTTTCAAATCGCTTAATCCAAACATTGTTTCTATCTCCTTTCTTGTCATTGTGGGAAATTTATATACCAAGATTGTTTCAATTAATTCTAAGAGTCGCTGTTGTTGGAATGGTAAGTTATTAGTTTGCTTCGTACGTTCTATTATTTCCCTGGCTGTGGCAATTGCTGTATCTTCATTTTCGACGATTAATTTAATGGTAGCAAGACCAATTGGCAGCGATGCAGTTTCACCTAATTCGTTTAAATAAATTCGGGTAATGCGTTGACTGGTAAAGAATTCGTGACAATCTTTGATTTCTCCTGTGTCGGTGTTGCGATTAGGATGGATGACTACTCCTCGCCAAGTATTTTTACACGGATTTTGTCGCAAGTATAAAAATACTTCGGAAACAATGCGGGAATAGATGTCAGAGTCGGGTTGAAATTGAACTTCTGCAAAGTAAATTGGGTTTTCTTCATTTTGGATGGGAAGAAAGACACCATCGATTCTAAAGGCTGTTTGCTTGACTTCGATGGAGGAAAATTGGTAGAGATTAGCGGTTTCTGGTGGGCGATCGATTAGCTCAAAGAATATACTGGGAAATTCTTGAAATAGTCGATAAAAGATACTATCTGTTTTCACAGGTTGCTGCTTTTTTGTTTTTATTTTTGGGGAAATTCTTCAATTTCTAAAGGTGTATTTTCCCACGATTATTGTTCAAGTGTTCTAGTTTTACTTTATTCTGACGTTAGCGCGATCACGTAACTTAAATTCATATATAGTTTCCGATTACCCCTTGGTAAAATTAAGACTAGATAGAAATTTTTTTATAGACATATTTATGGATTCAACGACTAGCTTACTGACTCGTATTACCCAAACACCTGGTCAATGTGGTGGTCGTCCTTGCATTCGAGGGATGCGGATTCGAGTCAGCGATATTTTGGAAATGTTAGCCGAAAACGTTAGTATGTCCGAGATTTTAGAAGATTTCCCCGATTTGGAAATGGCTGATATCCAAGCTTGTCTGATTTTTGCAGCACGACGCACTGAGTTCCCCAGATTGACAGCATGAAGATTTGGGTTGATGCTCAACTTCCTCCGGCATTGGCAAACTGGCTAACAACAACCTTTGGCTTAGAAGCTTTTTCTCTACGAGATTTGTCACTTCGGGATGCTCAGGATATCGAAATTTTTGAAGCGGCACGTTCCGAAAATGCTGTAATCATGACCAAGGATAGCGATTTTATCGATTTGGTTTGTCGCTTGGGAAGTCCTCCTCAGATTTTATGGATAACCTGTGGCAATGTTACGAATCGTAATTTGCGACAATTGCTGACAGCGACTTTATCTAATGCATTAGAGCAACTGCAACAAGGGGAGGCGATCGTAGAAATTAGTAATACTCCCTAAATTTTGAAAATTTTGGTGTAAAAAAGAGCAAGAAGGCAAAGGGTAAGGGAATCCTCACGTCAAAAACAACACAACTCGAAAACCAAAGTTGCCGTTAAGATAGTTGCGCGTCTTGCTAATGCTATTGGCACTGCGACAGATGCCTGGGAAACTGAGCCAGGAACCACCACGTAGCAGTTTCGTTTCATTATTATCAATCCACGCACTACCATCAACGGGTGCACCATTGTAATTTTCATGCCAGGAATCTTGACACCATTCCCAAACATTCCCATGCATATCATATAAACCAAAGACATTAGGTGGAAATTTACCTACTTCTGTAGTTGCTCCTCTATAAACCCCTTTGGGTGCAGAAGCATAAGTGTAATTTCCATCAAAATTAGCGAAATCAGTGGTAATTGTCTCACCAAAATAAAAAGGTGTAGTGGTTCCAGCACGACATGCATATTCCCATTCGGCTTCACTGGGTAATCTATAGGTTTTTCCTGTTTTCTGGCTTAATTTTTGACAAAAGTCCACTGCATCATCCCAAGATACCGTTTCTACAGGTCGATTTACACCTTTAAATCTAGCAGGATTTTTCTTCATAATCGCTTGATACTGCGCTTGCGTAACGACATATTTCCCCATGAAGAAACTGGGAACATTAACTAGATGCTGTGGACTTTCCCTGCTAGTTCTTTTTTCTTCTGTTTTTGGGGAACCCATCATAAATGTTCCCCCTGGTATCTCTACCATTTCCAAGGTAATACCATTCCCTAAGTCTTCGACAAAATATCTAATAGGTTGATTTTGTGGTGCGTTTGAAACCTGTTTTGGTGATTTATTTATAGGTTGATGTAATAATTTCATTGCTTCTAGCGCTTCTGATGCATTTTGATAACGCCGACTAGCGCGACTATTTACCATCTTTCCCAAAACATTGGCAAAGCGACTATTCACACTCACTTTATCCTGCCAAATCACTTCCCCGTCTTCATCATCCAAGAATTCGGGTGATATTCCCGTCAGTGCTTGTACTCCCACCATCCCCACAGCGTAGATATCGCTGGCTAATTTGGGTTTCCCCATAATTTGCTCTACAGGCATAAAACCAAGTGTGCCAATTCCCATAGTCAAACTTGTTTGCCCGGTGCTTTTCACCATGATTTGTTTGACTGCGCCAAAGTCAATTAAGATAATTTTCCCATCAGTGTTGCGCCGCATGATATTTTGTGGCTTAATATCGCGGTGAATAATGTTTTCTTGATGGACAACTACCAATACTTCTAAAATTTCTGTTAAAAGTTGAATTACAGCAACTTCAGGAATTTTCTTCCCTGGTGTCATAATATTTGCGAGTTCGACACCATCGATATATTCTTGAACTAGGTAAAATTCGTTACCAACTTGAAAATATTCCGATAAGCTAGGAATTTGTGGATGCAGTCTGCCCAAATTGTACAAAGTGGCTGCTTCTTTGACAAAGGAATTTTTCAACCACTCCAATTCCTCATCTTTGAGATTTGCTGTTTTCAACCGTTTAACAACACATCTTGGCTTAGGTTCGATAGGAATACCTAAATCATCAGCAAGAAAGGTTTGACCAAAACCTCCTTCCCCCAGTAGTTTAATGATTTTATAGCGATCGCGCAATATTTCCCCTACCTGCATCATAATTTACCCAAGCCAAAGAATAAGCTAATTCTGGCAAATTTAGCTACAGCCGACAACTGGCAAGGTTTTATGGAGGTGTTTGAAATTTTTACGTGCGTATGGTGCGTGTTTGATGCGACTGAGAATAAAAAGGAGGCGCTGCTGAATATGGGAGAATTTCGCTCTATTTTGGACTAAGAGGCTATCTATAAAGTCAACCTTAAAACCCAATAAACCGGGTTTCTGGGATGGAAATATCGAGCATCATCTTACTGCTGGATGAGAAACCCGGTTTCTCCCTGCACGAATATGCTTAATATTTACTTTATAAATACTCTCTAATTATAAATAGTTTCCGATGCGAATTAATCCCACATTAATACAACGCCGAAAAACAGTTATTTGAAATAGTACAGTTGCCAGAAATAAGCCCAAGATATAAAAAAATAGCGAAAAAAGGCTATTTTATAGGTTTTATTTCTTTTGTCTACGGAGAATTTTACCCTGATGCTTCCTGAGCTTAACGAAGGACACAAAACATACAGCCTTTCGATTGCCGGGAAATCAAATTCCCTCACTTTCTTCAACTATTAATACTGGTGAATTTTGCCATCAGGCATCACTGCACCATCCCAGTTTGTGCCATTCGTATACGCACCATAAAGATTTGCTTCTACCAATTTCGCAGATGAAAAATCTGCATCTATTAAATCTGCCATTTTTAACTTTGCACCTTTTAGCAAGGCACCAGTAAGTTTTGCTTCATATAACTTGGCACCACTCAAATTGGCTCCACTTAAATTGGCACCACTCAAATTGACTCGAATTAAAGATGCCTCGGTTAAATCTGCCCCCACTAAAATCGCCTGACTCAAGTCAGCCTCACAAATCGAAGCACCCCGGAGATTTGCCCCACTCAAATCTATTCCATTGAGATAACTTCCAATCAGATTTACGCCTTTAAAGTTTCTTTCGCCAGCCTGATACCGAAATAAAAGTTCTTCTGTACTCATAACATTCTGATTAATCTGATTAAAGCTTCTATATATTAGCCTCACTAAGATTGCAATAATTAACAGTAAATTGTGTTACTTAATAGTTTTTGCATAAAGTTGCGATTAAACAGGAATTCAAAAACAACAAAAAAGAAATATAACAATAATGAAATTGATTTTTTTTTAATCCTACTTTCGATAGATATATCACAATTTGCTTCTTTTCAGAGAACTATTGAGGCTCAGATTGACAAAACTTTAGCTCTCAAACCCATTCTTAGTATATTTAACAAAGATTTAGGAGTATCCCAATTTTGCAAAAATACCATTTGTAGTGGGAGCATCTTGCTCCCTAGTCTCCAGGAAGCTCTTGCTCCCTAGTCTCCAGGAAGCTCTTGCTCCCTAGTTTCCAGGAAGCTCTTGCTCCCTAGTTTCCAGGAAGCTCTTGCTCCCTAGTCTCCAGGAAGCTCTTGCTCTCTAGTCTCCAGGAAGCTCTTGCTCCCTAGTCTCCAGGAAGCTCTTGCTCTCTAGTCTCCAGGAAGCTCTTGCTCTCTAGTCTCCAGGAAGCGGGCTAGAAGCCCGCACTACAAAAAACAATTTACACATTTGGAATGTTCCCAAAGATTTAGTGTAATTTCAGACAATACATATCAATAATTTGCATTACAAAACGTGAGTAGAAAAGACAGAGTTTTATTGTGTCATTGCAATTTCCCTCTCCTCCAATTCCTCATACCCCATCACTAATTTCTCAATTGCTTTATCCAACAAATCTACACCTTGTTGTGATGTCTCAACTTGATTCAACTCACCCCGCAACTCAGAAGCACCAACAAAACCCTTTGCATACCAAGCCATATGCTTACGTGCTTGGTAAATGCCGCGCTGTCCCTTATATGCAGCCAAAGCCTGTAAATGCTCCTTCGCACATTCCAATCTTTCTACAGGTGTTGCTGGTGGCAATATTTCCCCCATTTTCAAAAAATAATCAACCTCACCCACCAAAAACGGATAACCCAAAGTTCCCCGCGAACACATTACCCCATCTGCACCCGTTACTTGCAAACAGCGTAGCGCCGACTCCACCGAAAATATATCCCCATTGGCAATTACAGGAATTTCCAAAACTTCCTTCACCTTCCCAATCCATTCCCAACGTGCCTGACCTGTGTATCCTTGGGCACGAGTACGACCATGTACCGTAATCATTTTTGCGCCAGCATCCTGCATTCGCCGGGCAAATTCGAGTATCGTAATTTCATCATCATCCCAACCAATCCGAGTTTTTACGGTGATAGGGACATCAACAGCCTTTACCACTTCTCGGACAATTTCCTCGGCTAACTCCGGTTGCCGTAACAGCGAAGAACCACCACCTTTACGAGTAATTTTGTTTACCGGACAACCCATATTCAGATCAACAGTATCGGCACCTTCCGCCACTGCTTTTTGTGCAGCTTGGGCAAGAAAATGCGATCGGCAATCAAATAATTGGATACTTATGGGGCGTTCGTTGGGGTCTACCTCCATGATTTTTGGTAGTGTTTTCACATGCTGTATTTGTGATGCATGAACCATTTCCGTATACAACATCGAATCAGGTGCATAGCGACGCACCAAACGACGAAATACTAAATCAGTGACACCAGAAAGGGGTGATTGGAGAACACGACTATTAACTTCCACATTGCCAATTTTTAAAGGCGTGGAAAGTCTTGCTTTCAGTTGGGGAGACAATTGTAGCATGGGGAATTTCTAGAAATTTTCAGAATCCTGTACTAATCCTAAGTTGGGGGCTGTTTTTGTGATTCTTGGCGAAGTTGATCGATAGTTAAACCCAATTTTTAGTTGTATTTTTTAGACTTAAATTAATCGTAATAATACTGATAAAATTCTCAGTTTCTGCCTGATTACACCTTCTTGTTTAGCTTCCTACTTCGCTGTAAATCCCTCAATCCAACATACTGCGATCGCCCCTTTACTCATGACTCCATGCCCTATTCTCTGATTTTGTCGGCAAACACCACCCAAAGATTACGGTTCACGCGAATTACTTACAGTATTATTTCCCATACATTAGACGAAGTAAACAGATTAAATTACGAGGCGATGAGACAGCACATGGAGCGAAAAGGCATAACCGTCCTAAATATTGTTCGGGAAACCACCCTTCATGGATAGGCTGTACGAGCTTCAGTATATATATCAGCATAGTTATGGGTTTCCACCCTTAAAAAGCCAAAACCAAAGGTTATCTTGCTGAACTGGCTGCCTCTAAACCCAGTTAGTTCAAATATATCGCCCTTATTTAGACCCAAATTTTTTGTAGTTTTTTGTAGTTTTATACGGAGCCAGCACCTACAATGGCAAAAGTAGTTGGAATAGACTTAGGAACAACTAACTCCTGTGTGGCAGTCATGGAAGGTGGTAAACCCACGGTTATTGCTAACGCAGAAGGTTTTCGGACAACTCCATCGGTGGTTGCATTTGCGAAAAATGGCGATACTTTAGTGGGTCAAATCGCAAAACGCCAAGCGGTAATGAACCCCGAAAATACTTTTTATTCGGTAAAGCGCTTCATCGGTCGTCGTTATGAAGAAGTAACGAATGAAGCGACAGAAGTATCATATAAGGTTTTACAGAGTGGCGGTAATGTCAAACTAGCTTGTCCTCAAGCTGGTAAAGATTTTGCACCAGAAGAAATTTCGGCAAAGGTTCTCCGCAAGTTAGTTGAAGATGCCAGCAAGTATCTAGGCGAAACTGTTACTCAAGCTGTAATTACCGTTCCTGCTTACTTTAACGACTCGCAACGCCAAGCAACTAAAGACGCAGGTAAAATCGCCGGCATCGAAGTTCTACGGATTATCAACGAACCAACAGCAGCTTCTTTGGCTTATGGTTTCGACAAAAAGAGTAATGAAACCATCCTCGTATTTGACCTTGGTGGTGGTACTTTTGACGTATCTGTACTCGAAGTTGGTGATGGTGTATTTGAAGTATTAGCAACCTCTGGTGACACCCACCTTGGTGGTGACGACTTTGATAAGAAAATAGTTGATTTCTTAGCTGAAGAATTTAGAAAAGCTGAAGGGATCGAGCTTCGCAAAGATAGACAAGCACTGCAACGTCTCACAGAAGCGGCAGAAAAGGCAAAAATTGAACTTTCTAGCGTTACCCAAGCAGAAATTAACTTGCCTTTCATCACTGCGACTCAAGATGGTCCCAAGCACCTCGACACCACTTTAACCCGGGCGAAATTTGAGGAACTGTGTTCTGATTTGATCGATCGCTGCCGCATCCCCGTTGAGAACGCGCTACGGGATGCCAAGGTAGACAAGAGTGCCATTGATGAAGTTGTATTAGTGGGTGGTTCAACTCGGATACCCGCAGTCCAAGAAATTGTTAAACGTACCTTGGGTAGAGACCCCAACCAAACCGTAAACCCTGATGAAGTAGTTGCTGTTGGCGCGGCAATTCAAGCGGGTGTATTGGCTGGTGATGTTACTGGCATTTTGTTACTCGACGTAACACCACTTTCTCTAGGTGTTGAAACCTTGGGTGGTGTAATGACCAAGATTATTCCTCGTAACACTACAATCCCCACCAAGAAATCGGAAGTATTCTCCACTGCTGTTGACGGACAAACCAACGTAGAAATTCATGTTCTCCAAGGGGAACGGGAAATGTCTGGAGATAACAAGAGTCTGGGAACTTTCCGTCTTGATGGTATCCCCCCTGCACCCCGTGGTGTACCCCAAATCGAAGTTGTGTTCGATATCGATGCTAACGGTATCTTGAATGTAACGGCGAAGGATAAGGGTACCGGTAAGGAACAGTCGATTAGCATTACTGGCGCTTCCACCCTTGACAAAGGTGATGTTGAGCGCATGGTACGCGATGCCGAACAAAACGCTTCGACTGACAAAGAACGTCGCGAGAAAATCGATCGCAAAAACCAAGCTGACTCATTAGCTTACCAAGCTGAGAAGCAAATTCAAGAACTTGGCGATAAAGTTCCCGAAGCAGATAAAACCAAAGTCGAAGGTTTGGTTAAGGAACTGAAGGAAGCTGTTGCCAAGGAAGATGACGAGCAAATCAAGCGGATTATGCCGGAATTGCAACAAGCATTATTTGCTGTTGGCAGCAACCTCTATCAACAAGGTGGTGGTGCTGAAGGTGCTGCTCCTGGTGGTGACGCTGGTTCTGCTGGTGGTAGTAATACTTCTACCTCTGGTGGTGGTGATGATGTCATCGATGCTGATTTTACTGAAAGTAAGTAAGCTGTCATGAGTGATTTTTAGGCTAAATCCAAAAATCACTTCCAGAAAACAATAAAAATTTGATTGTCAAGTCAGTGGCGGGAGAGTCTTTTCTACCCCCACCACATTTAGGAGTTATAATTATTAACGAATAACTATTAACTTCTAACTAACAACTAATGCTCATTCAAGGTGTATTCTTGGGTGGGTGTTTTTTTGTTAGCTATTTCTGTTGGTGAACTCATCCTAAAAAAACTACAGATTAATTCACCGCCATCATCCTCCCCAAAAGCGATGAAATTGCGATCGCTCCCAATGCGAACCCGTTGACGACAATCATAAATCTCCACCGGACTTCTCACACCATCAATAATTACTGATGCCCGATATTCCCAGTAGTTTTTGGCATTTCTTTTAATACTGAGAATGCAGATTTTGTGATTGTTGTAATCACGACAGGTAAAAGCTTCTGCGGGAGATATAACAGTAAAACTTAGTAGCAAATTAAAAATCAAGGTAAATATAAATACCAACATTAGAGAAGCAATTGCGATCGGATAATTAGGAATCATGTAAAAATAAGTAGTGCAAGCGTCTCACTTGCTATTTCCCAAAGGTGGGCAAGACTTCGGCATGAGCGCTCAGTCGTTCGCGGAGCGTCTCCGAAGGAGATACGCTGCCCAGACTACTTGTTCAATTTATTTTTACAAGGATACTTAAGGCAAGTTTATAACAAAATTCTCAATAAAAAATAGATTACCCTAGAATTCTAAAATTCAACCGCAATAAATAACAAAGATAAAGGGGAAAGAAAAGTTTTTGTTCTTACTACCCTTTCCCCAATTAAATCAGGCAATTCCTAATACTTTCCTTAAGATAGATTGGTCTTCCGATTTAACTTTGAGACGACCATTTTCAATATCACGAATCCAACTCTGACTTTTTCCAGCTAGTTTTGCCAATTCACGCTGTGATAAATTCAAGTTTTTTCGTGCTTGTAAAATTTGCTCTCCTAACAATCCTCCTGTAGTTTTATTCTTTCTTTTATTTCTGACTGTTCTGTGTTTTTTTTCTGCCTCCGCAAGTTGCTGTTCTATTTCTGGAGGTAATTCAAATGCTAAAATCCGGGCATTCATTAACAGATTCCATTTGCCTCGCGGACCTGCATCTGTTAACCGCGAAGTCCCTCCACCATCATTAATCCAAAATTCGATCGCCTCATCTGGGTCTTCAGGTATATCTACTAATTTAGCCCATAAAGGTTGAATATTTGGCGGATAGGTAATCGGGTCAAACTTTGGCTTCATGCCATAGTGATTTAATACTTCTAAATCACTTTCAAAGGTGCGTAACAACCGCTTTCGGTCATCACGTTGCCTACAAGCTGTTGCCACTTTTTCTTCCCCGTAGGCTACCCGTAATAGAGTCGGAACTGTAATGCGTTGTTCCTTACCCATCTTAGTTTTAAATAACAGCCATAACATTAATCTGGCGGCACCTTCATGTTGCTGCCAAATACTCATAACTGTATTTAAAAGTGACTTTGGTAAACTACCATATTGATAGAATGCAGTACGTTCTTTGCAACCTTGTCTATTTAAAAAATACTGCGACCAAATACCAGCTTTCACTTTAAAAGTTAAGCCAATTAGATATTTACAGCCTTTATCATCTTCTTGGAAATGATGCTGAATATCAATTAAATGCCATAGAGGAGTTTTTTCAATTGTAAATCCTCGGACTCGACCTTGTTGTGCCCAATCAAGCGAAACTACTAGCGAACAAACTTGACGAACCAAGTTTTTGATTAATGATAACTTTGCTGTTTTATTGAGGTCTTTCCGTTTTTCCAACCCCAAATATTTCTCAATTTGTTTATCATCAATCGTAAATTCTTGTTGCCAAGGTTTATCTATAGCTGTTACATAAGCGGCAAAAATGAGGTGAATACTAGCAGCACGAATATCTAACATTTCCACTGCTGCCATTTTGGTTGCGAGTTTGTCATCGCTAAATGGTACAGTCAGATGAAAGGCGATCGCACCTTTTCCTTGATTTACCTGGCGACGATAGCAGATATGCCCATTCTCATCAACTTCCCAAGGTAGGGATGTCCTCTGTGATAAGACATTACAAGCTTCCCAAATTGCGATCGCAGATGCAAAAGGATTACTCTTACCATTAGAAAATAAACTCGGACTTGTTGCTTCCCTTGGTTCGACTTTGCATCTCCCCCGCTTCACTTGTAATGGAATCGGCGAAAGCGTTGGACATACAGACACACACTGAGGCTCTGGATAAAAACCCTCGCAGTTATTACATAAACAAGGATCAATCCAATATTCATTGTTTTCAAGCTTGATAGCACCCACAGGGCATTGAGGACGACAATCATCGCATCCAATGCAACTGTTATTTGGAATTGTGTAAGGCATAAGGCAATTGCCACGTTACTCTCTTCGTATGCTTTTACTCAAATCTCCACTGGATGTGTTCCTTCGATTCACTCACTCTTCCCAGTCATCGACAAAGAAGCGCTTGTGACGACAATTTTCTGGTAAGAAGAATATAATTTTGATTATTTAATTACCAAAATAATTATCCACATCCACACCCATATTCCCCCTTTTAAAAAAAGCTATTCAAGGTTATAAACCTTTGCTTTTTTGTATCTTTCTTTTTTACAATATTTCACAAAATTTGTTACCTATTTGTTCCTACTGAGCGATGATATAGTTTTTATGTGATTCATTGAGCATACCTACTAACATTTCTCTAATTTCACGCTGAAATCACACAATTAAATCGCACAATTAAATCACAAACTAAAATCTCTCAAAAACTATTAAGTGTTAGTGAATAACTCAAAAACACAGGATTAGCAAGCCCCCTCGCTTCATTAATATTATTAATAATTAAGAAGAATTATAAAAGTGTATTAATTATTACATTTTTCCAATAAAAATATCTTTAATTAAAATCACAATATTACTTTGAGGGCAAATTATATATTTTGATACGAGCCTTTTTTTAATTATGTTCTCAACATTCAATCTGCCAAGTATTAACTAATTGAAATTTTCTCTCAAGATTCATTAAAATAACTGGATTGTACAAATTAAGTAGATTTTTATTCTAGATAACTTAAATGTTTTTACGGTTGATTAGTTGAAAACATCGGCAAAAGTCAAAGAAAATAAATTAGTGAAAAAGAAGATAAAATAAATATATACTCTGAATCTACTACCTTTTCCAAGGTATCACCTACATTAAATATAAAATTATTGCATTTATAATTTGACAATTGGGAAGTACATAAAATCAGGTGGATTAAAGCATTATCGGATAATATTCAATATTTGAAAGCCTAAATATATGCGAATTAGCTAATTAAAAGTTACATATTTAGTTATTGAATAACTTAGTAGTATTAATAGTAAATTGCAGTTAGAGATAAAAAATAAATCAGATAAATGCCAGAGATTGACTACAGATATAAACGTTACTATTTCATTACAAATCATTTGTTAACATCAAAAACAGAGCAGTAATCATGCACTAACAAAAGTAGAAATTCCAAAGGTGGACGAACAATGGCGACATTAACAGGATTGACATTTGGTGGTAAAACTTGGACACCTAAATTTGTTCAAGCAATTAATCAAGATAAATGCATTGGTTGTGGTAGATGTTTTAAAATTTGCGGGCATAATGTTTTAGAACTAAAAGCCATGAATGAAGAGGGAGAATTTGTCGAAAATGAAGAAGACGACGAAATCGAGAAGAAAGTGATGACTATTGCTAATGCTGATAACTGTATTGGTTGCGAGGCATGTGCAAAAATTTGTTCTAAAAATTGCTATACTCACGCAGCTATAGACAATTAATTGCTTGTAGTATTTATTTATGTGATTTGTTCATTTAACTACCAGATATTTCTGATACTGGTAAGGGTAATTCAACTTATTCACATATTGTCATTTTGGACTGTAGATGATGAATTTTGAATGCTAGATAGTGGATTATGAAATTATCATGGTGTGATTTTTCGACAATCCATTTATCTGTAAAGCATGACAAAATTTAGTTCAATTAAATAGTCCAATATGGTGTATTTAAGGGGAATGTTCTCTGCAAACTAAATCTTTAATCTTTACTTTCGGCTATAAAAATTAATCATAGATTTTATTTGTTATAGCAACTTGCATCATAAAAATTATGTTATTTACAAACAAAATATTATAGTTTTCTGTGTTTGTTTTTTGGAAACAATATATTAAAAAAAACTAAAAAACAAGCAAAAAAATATTTATCTGTGTCAAGAATGGATTAGTAAAAAACGCAAAAAAATATCTACATAAAGGTATCTTTGCAATAAATGCCTACTTGTGGGGAAGAGAGTAGAAATAGCTAGTGGTTCGCCAACCCAGAATTAACGGGTTGAGATTGACTAGGAGAGACGGAGACGCGAAGATTTTTGTCCCTGCAAAGTTACTTGGGTGAACTACTAGCACCAAAAACAAAACCAAATTCGATTCCAGACAATAACACCTTTCATAATAATTTACAGAGTTTTGTTTATATGCAACAAATCCCTGTTTCCCTATTAACGCTGGTTGCAGGAATACTCATCGCCTTAATTAGTATGTGGGTTGGGCAGTATTCTTATGTTCTCATGCCAGAACAAGCATCCGCACAGGCTCCATTGGTTGATGACTTTTTTCAAGTAATGGTCATCATTGGTACTGCTTTGTTTTTAGTCGTTCAAGGCGCGATCGCAATTTTTCTGTTTCAATATCGCCAGCGCCCAGGTGATGAGCGTGATGGTAGTCCAATTGAAGGAAATTTTGCCTTAGAAATATTCTGGACAGCTATCCCTTCCATCATTGTCATCGGTTTGGGAATATATAGTGTTGATGTTTATACCCAAATGGGTGGTTTAGGTACTGGTAGCCATCACGCAATGGTTAGCCATAGTCAGACAACGCCGGGAACTGCTTTTGCAGCAACATTAGATGAGGCTAGTGATGCTGTAGATGATACAAATATTATCACTGAAGCGGTGGAAACACCTGCGGAAACAACAACAGTATTACCCATTCCCGAATTAGCTGAAGAATCAGTTGAGACATCGGAAACATCGGAAACTTCTATAGAAACAATATCTGTGCAAACACCTGATGAAGCAACCACAGCAGCATCAGTTGAATTACCAGATGAAATAACTGATGAAGTCATCGACGAAACACCAATTGAAGCACCCATTCAAGTACCCGTAAAAGTACCTGTCAGAAGTAAAATTGCAGTCACTCAACCAGATATTGGGATTGGTGCGAGTCCCCAGAAAACAGGAAAATCAGCCGATTTACTGGTGAATGTTACGGGGATGCAATTTGCTTGGATATTCAATTATCCCGGTAGCGAAATCACATCTGGTGAACTTCATGTCCCCGTTGGTGCGGATGTTCAACTCAACATTGCTGCAACCGATGTGATTCATGCTTTATGGATACCCCAATTCCGACTCAAACAAGACGCAATTCCCGGACAAGCCACCGAACTCAGATTTGTTGCTACTAAACCAGGAACTTATCCAATTGTTTGCGCTGAACTTTGCGGAGGATATCATGGCTCCATGCGTAGCCAAGTCATTGTCCACACACCAGAAGACTTTGACAACTGGCTAGAAACCAATCGTATCGCCCAAGCTGAAAACCCTGAGCAAATTGTAGCCTTCCAACCAAGCGAACTCTCAAAAGCTGAGTATCTTGCACCTTATGTTCAAGCAATGGGAGTAACAAATTTCCGATAGATATTGGATTTTGGATTAGCACAGGATTTATCAGGATTTATGAGTATTTCTGAGTATTCATTAACCTGTATCTGCGGTTAATTCTTCTCAATCCAAAATCCAACCAGAAATTGCCATAAATCAAAAATCCTATGACATTACAACTTCCACATAACACTCCCCCTGATAAACAAGTTGGACATGTGGTGGTTAGTCATACCACCCATACTGAGCCTTGGAAATGGTATCATTACTTCACCTTCAATACCGACCATAAGGTAATTGGAATTCAATATCTAGTCACCTCCTTTTTCTTCTATTTAATTGGTGGTTTGATGGCAGTAGCATTACGAACAGAGCTTGCCACACCCGATTCCGACTTTCTCAACCCAAATCTCTACAATGCCTTTATGACCAACCATGGGACTATTATGATATTCCTGTGGATTGTACCGAGTGCGATTGGTGGATTTGGTAACTATTTAGTCCCGCTCATGTTAGGTGCGCGGGATATGGCATTTCCAAAACTGAATGCGATCGCCTTTTGGTTGAATCCACCAGCTGGACTTTTGCTGGTTGCCAGTTTCATTTTTGGCGGTTCCCAATCGGGTTGGACAGCATACCCACCGCTATCGATAATTACAGCCCCCAAGGCTCAAACATTATGGATTCTGGCGATTGTCTTGGTGGGAACCTCTTCGATTTTGGGTTCCCTCAACTTTGTGATCACCATCCTGAAAATGAAAGTTCCCAGTATGCGCTGGGATCAATTACCCTTATTTTGTTGGGCAATCTTAGCAACCTCAGTTTTAGCGTTAGTCTCGACACCCGTACTTGCCGCAGGTCTGGTGTTACTTTTATTTGATATAAATTTCGGTACATCATTCTTTAAACCTGATGCTGGTGGTAATGTCGTACTTTACCAGCATTTATTCTGGTTTTATTCTCACCCGGCAGTGTATTTAATGATTCTGCCTATCTTCGGGATTATGTCCGAAGTCATTCCTACCCATGCCCGCAAACCCATCTTTGGTTACAAAGCCATCGCCTATTCTAGCTTGGCAATTTGTTTAGTTGGTTTAGTTGTCTGGGTTCACCACATGTTTACCAGTGGTACTCCCGGTTGGATGCGGATGTTTTTTACCATCTCGACTTTAATAGTTGCCGTACCCACAGGAGTGAAAATCTTTGGTTGGGTTGCTACCCTTTGGAAAGGCAAAATTCGCTTTACTAGCGCCATGCTATTTGCGATCGGTTTACTATCAATGTTTGTCTTGGGTGGTATTGGTGGTGTAACTTTGGGCAATGCTCCCTTCGATGTCCACGTTCATGATACATATTACGTCGTTGCCCACTTCCATTACGTTCTCTTTGGTGGTTCGGTGTTTGGTATCTATGCGGGAATTTATCATTGGTTCCCGAAAATGACTGGACGGATGCTGAACGAAAAATGGGGAAGAGTTCACTTTGCCATGACTTTTGTGGGAACTCATCTGACATTCCTGCCTATGCATGAACTAGGGTTGCAAGGAATGCCTCGTCGTGTGGCAATGTACGATCCACAATTTGCATCAATTAACCAGTTGTGTACAGTTGGCGCATTTTTGTTAGCAATATCGGTGATACCTTTTACTATCAACATTATTCAAAGTTGGAAGCAAGGATCATTAGCAGGTGAGAATCCCTGGAATTCACTCACTTTAGAATGGACAACTGCTTCACCTCCAATCATTGAAAATTGGGAAGTATTACCAGTTGTAACTCATGGTCCCTACGACTATGGTATGACTGATTACCATCGTGCTGACTCGTTAGAAGCTATTTCCATGAGGGGATAGGGGGAGAGGGGGAGACACGGAGAGGGGGAGACACGGAGAGGGGGAGATACGGAGAGGGGGAGACACGGAGAGGGGGAGATACAAATCAAATTTTCTATTTTTCTATATATTTGTCACCGCGTCCCCACATCCCCACATCCCCACATCCCCACATCCCCACATCCCCACATCCCCACATCCCCACATCCCCACGTCCCCACGTCCCCACATCCCCGCGTCCCCGCGTCCCCACAATCCCCACGTCTCTACGTCCCCTCGTCCCCACATCCCCGTGTCCCTACATCCCCTAATTACCCCTATGACAGCAACATCTCATCATGAGGAACATCCAGATTTAAGGGTTTTGGGTTTATTAACCTTCCTTATTTCCGAATCATTAATGTTTGGTGGATTTTTCGCCACTTATTTATTTTTCAAAGGTACAACTCCTGTTTTCCCTCCCCAGGGAATCGCAGTCGAGTTATCTTTACCCGCAATTAACACAGCAATTCTAGTTTCCAGTAGTTTTGTGATTCATTTGGGGGATGCAGCGATAAAACGTAATAGCGTTTGGGGAATGCGGTTTTGGTATTTTGTTACCGCTATTATGGGAGCCATGTTTTTAGCAGGGCAAGTCTATGAGTATCAACATTTGGCATATGGTTTGACAACAAATATATTTGCCAACTGCTTTTATATCATGACCGGATTTCATGGTTTGCACGTCTTTATTGGACTACTGTTAATCTTAGGTGTATTATGGCGATCGCGTCGTCAAGGTCATTATTCTGCCACTAAACACACTGGTATTGAGATGGCGGAAATTTATTGGCACTTTGTCGATATCATTTGGATTATTTTGTTTATTTTGCTCTACATTCTGACTCAGTTTTAATTACTCGCGCATGGGGTAATGGGTAACAAATGGGTATTTTCCCTTTTCTCCCTGGCAGTGGCGATAACAACTGAAACCCCTCATATCATGTTCCGCTAATCACTTACAGTTAAAATTTCTCCGCGTCCCCGCGTCTCTAAGTCTCCATGTCAGTCTTAATAAGAAATATTTAACCGGACATGATATCACTGCCTCCCCTTTTCCCTTTCCTCTTCTCTTTTTCCCTATGTTCTCTTGGTTTCAAGTTCCCGAAGATATTAAGCAGTTGTTAATTCTGGCTGCTGATAATTGGCAAAATACATCTGTATCGGAAGCATATTTAAATCAAGCTTTAGCGCAAACAAACGATTATATCGATGTTTTAGTTGCTGGATATCGATATTTTTACTATAAAAATAACTATCAAATGGCACTTACAACCGCTACAAAAGTTATAGATAAAGTAAAATGTTCTGAGAATTTACCCGACAATTGGCAACAGCGTAAACAGATATTAATTAATCGCAAAGAAGACGAATCAATTAGGCTGTATTTAACAGCTTATGCTTCTTCTGGATTAGTTTTGGCAAAGCTGGGAGAAATAGAAAAAGCCAAAATCATTTGTACACAAATTCAAGAAATTGATTTAAATAATGAATTTCAGAGTGCTAGTATTTTATTGGATATTTTGACGCGATCGCCTGAAGAAGATGAGTAATTAGCTACAAATAAATTTATTAACAAAGGGAATCTTAACAAAGCGGATTTGCTATATCACCAGATATAAATTTGCTTGTTGCCGAGACGCAGTAACTCACCAATCCCTTATAAATCAATTACCACAAACGAAACAGATCGACTTTTTTGGAGGGGGTTTGGGGGATGCAACCGTCCTCCAATCGGGGGTTTGGGGGAGAATCCCCCAAATCTTGGTTCTTAAGCGTAAAACGCAGGCTACGCCAACAAAAATCAAATAGTAATCCTATAGTAAATATTTTTGTAGTAAATTGAGTATTTTAGGAGCAAATGAATGCGAATTGCCCGTAATGTTGTCGAACTAATTGGACGGACTCCTTTAGTTCAACTTAACAAAATTCCTCAGTCGGAAGGATGTGTGGCGACAATACTTCTGAAACTTGAAGGTATGAACCCAGCCGCTTCGGTAAAAGATCGGATTGGTGCAAATATGATTCAAGTAGCAGAGGAAGAGGGCTTAATTCAACCTGGAAAAACTATTTTAGTAGAACCAACATCGGGAAATACAGGTATCGCCTTGGCAATGGTAGCAGCAGCTAAGGGTTATCAACTCATTTTGACGATGCCGGAGACAATGAGTTTAGAACGTCGGGCAATGTTGCGTGCCTACGGTGCATCTTTAGAGTTAACACCTGGTTCCGAAGGTATGAAAGGAGCCATTTGCCGAGCAGAGGAAATAGTGGCGGCGACTCCAAATGCATATATGTTGCAGCAGTTTAATAATCCAGCCAACCCCCAAATACACCGTCAAACTACGGCAGAAGAAATTTGGACGGATACCGACGGAAAGGTTGATTTCATCGTCGCTGGGGTGGGTACGGGAGGAACAATTACTGGGATTGCTGAATTTATCAAACAACGTCAACCCAATTTTCGCGCGATCGCAGTGGAACCTGTCAATAGTCCTGTCCTTTCTGGAGGCAAACCAGGAGCGCATAAAATTCAAGGTATAGGTGCTGGATTTATCCCCCAAATTCTCCGCACTGATTTGATTGATGAAGTGATTCAAGTCAATGATGATGTGGCAATGGTCTATGGGCGCAGGCTCGCACGGGAAGAAGGCTTATTATCGGGGATATCTTCTGGTGCAAATTTGTGTGCAGCGATACAAGTAGCCCAGCGTCCCGAAAATGCTGGCAAGTTAATTGTCGCGATTCAGCCCTCCTTTGGTGAACGCTATTTGAGTTCCCCCATGTTCCAAGATTTATAAGAATGTTAGGTTGAAAACCCTGTGACTTTAGCCCAGGGATGAAAACCACGACGCAGGATTTATCCTGCCGTGACACAATATTTTCAGTACCTCCACACAAATCTTATGCTTGATGTGTTAGCATAAAAGAGTAGTTGGTTAGGTCGAGCCGATGATAATTTACGAGTTCAAAGTTAAAGGAAAAAATAAGCAATACCGTGCAATAGATGATGCTATTCGCACATCGCAATTCATTCAAAATAAAGCTTTGCGCTATTGGATGGATAACAAAAAAGTTAGTAAATACGACCTGAATAAATACTGTGCGGTATTAGCCAGTGAATTTTCCTTTGCGGATGAACTCAATTCTATGGCTAGACAATCTGCGACTGAACGCGCTTGGAGTGCAATATCTCGGTTTTACGATAACTGCAAAAAGAAAGTTAAGGGCAAAAAGGGGTTTCCAAGGTTTAAGAAAAACTGCCGTTCTGTTGAATACAAAACATCGGGATGGAAACTTTCAGAAACTCGAAAAGCCATAATTTTTTCAGACAAAAAAGGAATAGGGACTCTGAAACTAAAGGGAACCTATGACTTAAACTATTACGACATCAAACAAATTAAACGTGTTCGGTTGGTGCGTCGTGCAGATGGCTATTATGCTCAATTTGCAATTGATGTGAATATCAAAGTAGAAACACAGCCATCTGGACAAGTAGTAGGTATTGATTTGGGATTGAAATACTTCATTGCTGATAACAAAGGCAACGTAGAACAATCGCCCCAGTTTTACCGCAAGTCTGAAAAACAGCTTAATCGTTCTAACCGCAAGAAGTCTAAGAAATTCAGCAAGGACAGAAAAAAAGCCAAGCAAGGACAATCTAACAACTACTACAAGGCTAGAAATCGATATCAAAGGAAGCATTTAAGAGTAAGTAGGCAACGAAAAGAATACTGCAAGCGTGTTGCGTATTCAGTTATCCAATCTAACGATTTGGTAGCCTATGAAGATTTAAATGTGAAGGGTTTGGTGCGTAATCGTCATCTAGCTAAGTCAATATCTGATGCTGGTTGGTCAACCTTTCGAGCATGGTTAGAGTATTTTGGTAACAAATATGGGAAGGTAACGGTTGCCGTCCCTCCCCATCACACAAGTCAAAATTGTTCAAACTGTGGCGAAAAAGTCAAAAAATCTCTATCTACTCGTACTCATGTTTGCCCTCATTGTGGATATACCGAAGATAGAGACATCAATGCAGCAATCAATATTTTGAGACTAGGACTCAGTACCGTGGGACACACGGGAACTCACGCTTGGGGAGATTTGCCCTCTTGGGCGATTGGTGTAAACCTGTCGTCTAACGGCGAGTCAGCGAACCAAGAATCCCCTCGCCTTTAGGCAGGGGAGTGTCAAAATCAAGCAAAAAACAACCAGAGCGCCATGCTAATAATGTTTAATAGGGAATGAATAAATATTTAGTTTTGTTAAGTTAATGATGATTAGATTTTGGCAAGTTCTGACTGGTTTCGTTTTAGCATTTTTGTTGCTCTTCCCTGTATCTGCCCAAGCTGCAAGTTCTTCAGGGGTAACGAGTTCAAATTCTTTGATACAACAAAATTTCAAGGGTCAAGATTTCTCCGGTCAAAGTTTGGTCACACAAGATTATACCAGCGCTAATTTAGAGAAAGCTAACTTTAGTAATGCTGATATGCGCGGAGTCGTATTTAATGGTACGGTGTTGCGCGATGTCAACTTGCATGGAGTGGACTTCAGTGAAGGTATTGCTTATTTATCAGATTTTAGAGGCGCTAATCTCAGCGACGCAGTGTTAACCAACGCCATGATGTTACGCTCTGTCTTTGATAATGTTGATGTTACCAATGCTGACTTTACCAATGCGGTTTTAGATGGAACTGAAATTAAGAAATTGTGCGCCACAGCAAGCGGTATCAACTCCAAGACTGGGGTAGCGACTCGCGAATCATTGGGTTGCAAGTAGATAACTTGGAAACGGGGATAGGCACAGCCAATTGACTGTCCCTCCCCATCTCCCCTATTTCCCTATTTCCCTATTTCCCTATTCTATCTCCCAATCCCCGCGTCCCCCCCTCTCCCCCTCTCCCCATCTTCCCTGTTATTCTAAGCAAATAAATGGGTAACTTGTAATTGGATGGTATATTTGTGTTGCCAAAGGCACAATAAAAATTGCGATGAAGTCTGTTGCAGATACTCCCAAAATTGAATTGAATACCACAGAGAATCTCATAATTCTTACTTCCGAGTTGCGAAAGGTTTATAACACTGGCTTTTTCATGAACCAAAAAGTCGTGTCTCTGAAAAACTGCTCGCTGAAGGTATATAGAGGTGAAACTTTTGGATTACTGGGGCCAAATGGTGCTGGTAAGACAACGCTATTAAAACTATTATTAGGTATTATTCGTCCAACTTCCGGACGCGGTTTGCTCCTGGGTAAACCATTGGGCGATCGCACAGTCAAGCAACGCATTGGTTATCTACCAGAAAATACCTATCTATACGAATATCTCACAGGTTGGGAGTTCTTGCAATTTGCGGCTGGGATATTTGGAATTTCCTCCAAAGTGCAGCGTCAGCGCATTCCCCAGTTATTGGAGTTGGTGGGGTTATCGCAGGCAGATGCCAAGAAAAAACAGATGCGTCGTTACTCCAAAGGGATGTTACAGCGCGTAGGCATGGCGCAGGCTTTGATTAACGACCCGGAACTGGTATTTTTAGATGAGCCAATGTCAGGACTTGACCCGTTAGGACGTTATCAAATGCGGGAGACTATTTTAACCTTGAAAGCTCAAGGAAAAACAATTTTCTTCAATAGTCATATTTTGAGCGAAGTCGAGAAAATTTGCGATCGTATTGCAATTCTCTCCAAGGGTGAACTAGTTTGTTCTGGTTCTTTAGATGAGCTATTGGGTAACACCAATGCCTACCGCCTCAAAGGACAGGGCGGAGATTGGGATGTGTTAAAAAAATGGATACCCGAAATTCAATTTACTGCTGATGGTTATTGGGAAGGTGCATTAGAGGGAGATTATTATGATTTTCTTGCTAGTCTCCGATTGATGGGGGCAAATGTAGTAGCGATGAATTTGTCGCGTCCATCTTTGGAAGAATTTTTTATCGGGCAAATTCAAGGCTAGCAGTTCACCGGAAATGAAACTACCCCTTGCCGAAGTAGCGCTCACGTGGCTCGACTGAGCTTCGCCGAACGTCCGAAGTCTTGCCCACCTTTGGGAAATAGCAAGCGAGACGCTTGCACTACTTATTTTGTAAGCTGATACACAGTTAAATTATATAAAGAGAAAATATCTAGCTATTGTTGTAGTGCGGAGAGGAGTTTCCGGGGAGATATTCTTCACGGAAAACTCCGGGGCATCCTGCCCGCTTTGTCTAAGTGCTTAAGCAAAATTAATTATATATTGTCATTGCGAGGAACGTAGACGGAGACTTCCCGCAGGGTAGCAATCGCAAAGGCTTCAATTTTTCGGAATGTACAATTAATTTTGCACAACTACTTATATAAATTAGACGCTTTGTCTATATAAATTAGACGCTTAGGAATGTGGATTAAATAAAGTACAAAAGTAAGCAACCGGACATGATATAAGACGCGGGCAAGATGCCCGCACTACAATAATTTTGCGGACATGATATTATCTCTCACAGACGTTAATAAGCTCCACTTTTGAGCAAAACCACTGATACTGTTTTGAAGAGTATTTGCAAGTCCAACCAAATCGACCAATTTTCAATATAGTGAATATCTAGTTTCACCGCATCCTCGAATTTGTCTATGTTGGAACGTCCCGACACCTGCCAAAGTCCAGTAATTCCAGGTAAAACTTCCTGACGAATAAAGTGATGGTTTTGAAATCTTTCGACATCACGAATTGGTAAGGGACGAGGACCAACTAAACTCATCTCCCCAACAATAACATTAAATAATTGTGGCAATTCGTCAAGACTGTAGCGGCGTAAAAATTTGCCAATTCGAGTAATCCGAGGATCATCTTTCAGTTTAAATAAAACCCCATCTTTAATTTCGTTTTTAGCCTCCAGTTTCGCTTGAATTTTGTCCGCATCTGCTATCATTGTGCGGAATTTCCAGATTTTGAACTCTTTACCACTTAAGCCGACTCGCTTCTGGCAAAAGAAAATACATCCAGGGGAGTCAAGTTTAATTAAGATGGCAATGAGTAGATATACTGGTGCTAGTAAAAAAATCAGAATAGCTGAAAAAATCAAGTCAAAGCAACGTTTCAACCAAAAATCTGCGCCGACAAACATGGGTGCAGAAATTTTTGGACAAAGGACATTATCTATCCAGGTGAATTCAGATTTGGGATGATGATATTCTTCTTGAGTTGGTAATATACGGATGTGAATTCCCGCAGTTTGGAAATGCCAACATACATATTGTCGTCTTTTAATCGCATCCCAAGATATAAAAGCTTCAGTGATTCCCAAATGGCGGATATATTCAAATGTGGCTTCGCGATTGGCTAAATCTAAGCAACTGGAGTCAGCAATTCGTAAAACTTTATAAGCTTTTTCTTTCTCAACTAACTTAGTATGGTATTTTTCGTCCTGTTTATCGCTAATTAAGAATACAGGGTGACGAAGTTTTCCACATGTACGAATAAATGATGTGATGGCATCAATCAAATAGCGAGAGATGCATATACAAATAATGGATAATAACCAGAATAATAAAAAACTGGAACGGGATATGTAGCGATTGGGTTCGTATAAAAAAGCAATTAATAGCAGAATTAATATTGACAGCGAAACAGCTTTGACTATGCCAACATAGTTACGACGGCTACTACCTTGCTTGTAGAGCTTTATAGCTGTAAAAATACTAATTTGAACAGTTGTATTAATTAGTACAAAAGAAGGCTTTTCTGTCCAAGGTGATTGAGCATCTGTACCCAGAAATAGTGCTGTCTTCCAAGCAAAGACAAGAGAAATAACATCAAATATTACCAGTGTCACTATCCGTAGAGAGCGGATGATTATTCCTTTTTGCAGTCTGAAGAATTTAGCGGCTCTTAAATCCGGTTTGAAACTCTTAAGCGGAGTCTTATTCATAGGGATATTGCGATCGCTCGTTGTTGTGTGAGTGGAAGTGTGAGTAAGTTGGAAAGTCAATATTGATTAAAAGTAAATGTCAACCTCGTCTAACTTGAGAACTGCCATTTCTCATAAATATTTGGGTTTGGGTGCAACTGTTTTCTTCTCCCACTATTTAAACTGTGGTGCGAGTGGACGACGGGGTGTGCCGCCACCACCAACACTGTCTGGAGCGTTGTTTGTCACTACTTTTAGGTATTTTGGCAGTTCTTGAAGACCACTCCATGGAAGTTCGGCAGCCTCTTCTTTTGCTTGAGGTTCGACGTAAAGGTTGAGATGACCCCGATCCACAACATATGCGCCGTAGTCTTGGAGCGATCGCGCCAGTTCGTAGAGTGGCGTGCCAGGAGAACCTGCAATCTCCTCAATATTCACCTCCGGCGGGATTGCCAACAATGACCCCATATACATATTGCCTGTACCTGTATAGTTATCTTCAGCAGAGTTGGCAGGCCAGACGTAGGATTTCCCACTAGGAGTTTTCTGGTTCAAGATGGAAGTAGTTATAGACATACGCAGTGCATGTCTGATGCCATTCCGGAGTTCTCCTTTACGGATCAGTCCAGCCGTGCAAGAACCACCATAGGCACATGATCCGATGTACTTATCGGAGATACCAAAACTTCGCAAGTCGATCTTGTTTGGGAACGGCGCTTCAAAATCTCCATCGGCGCGCCGACGTGCCGAGAGCATCTCGTTGACGAAGTTGTGGGTCTCGTCGATGATATGTAGATGGGCATCCCCAGCTGGATCGGGTGTCGCGGCTTCTGGTACGCGCATCTCGAAAGCAACATAACCATTCTCTCCCCCATCTGTACGGTAAATTTTGCGAATTGGGTCAGATTCTTCGGCAATAAATACTGGGATAGTCCACTCCGATGAATTGATGAGTAGTCCGTACTTCAATGCTTCTGTTGTCCAATTAGGCGAACTGATAGTCTCATATTTTGCCCCTGATCCAATTGGCATGTTCCACGGACTCCTTGTATCGAAAGGCCAATAGGCAGGATCGCGTATCTCGCTACCATTGACCATCGATATACAGATCACCGTAAGTGCAGTCAAAACAACCACAATCTTACAGATCAGCATAGTGAGACGGCGACGAGAATAGATTCCGTAGCGAGGGAATGATTGTTGGTAACTCATTGACAAAACCTAACTAAGACCCAGATAAACTCAATTTCTGCTTAAGCACTAGCAAAATAAAAATGGCGTTTCCAAAAAAGTAGCGTTGCCATAAACGTCGAGGTTCAGCAAGCAAGCGAAAAAACCACTCTAAACCTGATTTCTGCATTAATTTTGGTGCTCTTTTCACCATACCCGCAACTAATTCAAAGCTAACTCCAATACCAATTGATACTGGAACACCAAGCTGTTGGTAATTATCGTATATCCAATACTCCTGCTTCGGAGCGCCTAACCCGACAAAGAGAATATCGGGTACTGCTGCTTGAATAGTAGAATTAATTTGTTGTAATTCTCTGATATCTGACTCAAATCCATAGGGTGGACAATAAGCCCCAACAATTTTGAGGTTTGGATATTTTCTTTTCAGAATTTGTGTAGCTTTCTCTGCTGCTAGAGGACGACCACCTAATAAAAAAACCTTCAGTCCTCTGTCTGCACTAAGTTTACATAACTCCTCGAACAAATCTGTTCCATTTACCCGACCAGACAAAGGTGTATTTAATAACTTAGCTGCCCACAAAAGAGGAACACCATCAGGTACAACGAGAAAAGCTTTGCGATAAATCTCACGAAACCGAGCATCACGTTGTAGAGTGACAATATGCTGTGCATTAGGTGTAACTACATATTTAGGCTTTCTGTTAGTGATTACATGATGTGCGATCGCTTCTGTAACTTGTTCAAAGGAGTATTTGTCAATATTGATACCGCAGATATTGACTCTAGTTAAATCACTCATAGATTGTTTATCTTGAAATCAAAAAGTTACAACTTCAGTAAAAATAGTGCGTTTTGTGTTAAGCCGATGTGCAGCTAAATCATATAAGTCAAAAACCCAAAATAATTGTAGTGCGGGCATCTTGCCCGCGTCTCATGTACAAATTAAATACACGGCAGCTTACCACGCTCCATACTGATCTGAAGATAATTTTCCAATTCTTTGCCGAAGAAAACCTTTTACTTTTAAAGCAATTAGCGGATCGAAATACTTAATAGGAAGAGTGGCTATTTCACGCAAAAGCCAATTGAGATAGAAAAAGCGACGTTTGATTTTTATTTTTTCTGAGGCTTCACCAGTAATACTAGAAGCAATTTGCCAAGTTTCTTGAAGCAATTCCAGTCTGTTTAAAAGCTGACCGCTCTTACCATTTAGGGAGAAAGAAGCAAGAGGAGTATCAACGTAGTAAAACTTTACTCCAGAGATGTAAGCTTGGGATATAAAGTTATAATCAGCAGCCATTGTGTAAGTTAAATCAAATAGACCTACTTGTTCATATATTTTCTTTTTCACAAAACAGCTAGGATGACCAATTGTGAATTTCATTGCCAAGTTTTCTAATGCTCCTGGTTGAAATGTGCTGATATATTGACCATTCACATAATTTTTGACAGGTGAATAAACAATAGAAACTTCTGGATGATTTAGAAATACTTGCTCAACTACACTGAGAGCATTCTCGTTATACCAATCATCAGAGTTAATAATACCAATTACATCTCCTGTAGCCAGATTTATTCCTTTATTCATTGCATCATAGATGCCTTTATCTTTTTCGGAGATTAATAAATTGATTTGGTGAGAATATTGATTAATAATTTCTAGGGTTTTATCTTGTGAACCCCCATCAATAATAATGTATTCAATTTCTGAGTTTATTTTTTGATTAATCACACTCAAAATAGTCTGTTCAAGTGTTTTTTCGGCATTATAAACAGGCGTGATAATTGATATTTTCACGTTTGATTTACCTCAGAATATTTGTTTGTATTGAAGTTCAATTAGAAAACTGTTAATGATTTACGCCCTGTTTTATGCCAATTGATAGCAGTTTTGTAAATATTTATTATCATTTGATAGTTTTTATCAGGGGAGTAGTGGTCTTCATATTGTTTTCGAGCCATGACACCCCGACGTTTTAGTTCTGTGGTATCCAACCAAGCTTGTTCTACTGTACGAGCTAAATCTTGGGCATCTTTTGGGGTAAAATCCCAGCCAGAATATCCTTCTTTAACAAGTTCTGTAATCCCACCCACACGACTTGCTATAACAGGTAAACCTGTGGCAAAAGCTTCAGTAATAGTCATGGGGAATCCTTCATACCATTCAGAAGGAAATATTAATACGCTAGCATTTTGCATCAGGTGAATAACTTTATCTCTTGGTAATGAACCCAAGTATTCAACATTGTTAGCTAGATTACTCTGAAGCAAAATTTCTAATGGTCCCTGACCAACAATTTTCAAAGGAATATCTTGATTTAAGAGATGCCAAGCTTTCAGGAGTGTTTCTATTCCCTTATATTGCACAAGCTTACCAACAAATAATGCATATCCACCTGTATGCTCACCTACTTGAATATCTGAGGTCACAAAATTAGGTTTAACGGCTATTTTTTCAGCAGGTAGACCACCTTCAATAAATTTTTGTCGTGCAAATCTAGTTAAAGCAATATATATATCGACATCGTTTTTATAAGTTTTTTTGAAACGATGATTTGTCAAGCCTGCAACTGCAACAGATGTTTGAGAACGGCTACCACGATAGCAACCATGAATTACAGCAGGAAAGGGAATAGATTTTCCAATACATTCTTCACAAATACCATCATCGCGGTAAAGATAAGCTCCAGGACAAATAAGTTTATAGTTGTGTAAAGTGTGAATTACGGGAATCCCAGCATCATTACAAGCAGCATAGACTGAAGGTGAAATTAAAGGAATTGTATTGTGTACATGAACTATATCTGGTTGAAAATTCTGTATTTTCTTGTAGATGTTTCGGTAAGATTCCGCAGACCAAATTGATTGTAAGCCAATCTTTGCTTTCGTGAGAAAATTAGAATTTTCAATACCTGAGTTTTCAACAATCCACTGATAAATTTCATGACCATACTGTTTAAGAATTTCATACTCAGCTGCAACAACAACTTCTTCACCGCCCATATGTTGGTAGGCGTTGTGTACTTGGAGAATTTTCATTCTATAGTTTCCTATGACAAAATATTAGCAGAATATTATTTATTAAATTCATAGTATATTGTCTCTAATTATATAGGAGTCGGATTTGATTATTGAAAATATACTTAGGGTGTGTTAGAACTCCGTTCTAACACACCCTACAAGACGAGATTTGGTTCAACAATCAAACATGATTCCTATATCTATCAATATAATTAATATTTGGTACAATTGATAAAATTCAAATTAAATAACTAAAGTATTGATAACTAATTGATTTAGAATGCTATCCTGATTAATTTTGATAGAATTAGTATTTATTGCCTCATGCATAAATAATGATTTTGACTATCAAGACGTTGTCGTTAATTTTGTAAACTTAATTTCTTAAAAAGATGATTCAAATTATTAATATCGACTATCATGTCACCTCTACTTTCCCTAAGCTTTTCACTGTAAGGCTGCCGACAATCAAGACACCAATAAGGGAAATCTAGTATATTCGAGATTAGATAGTAATGAGGACTAACCCAGGGAGTGACAAACTCGATAACTATTGGTTGTTTCTGCGAAAATATGATATTAGTGAAGCCAGCACCATGAGGACCTATAATTATTTCTGCGGATGAGAAGAGTTGAATTTGTTCCATAAAATTCATAGTTTCTAATGAATAGCTTACAAAACCATATGGAGCTAAAAATTGCATTACCTCATCTTCATTTATCACTCTGCGTCCTGATGCTTGAGAACGTGAAATATATATTCTTTTTGAAGAAAAATGTTGATTTATATCAGCAGTAGGAAGATTGCTAAATATGCGCTGGCGCAGCCAATGCAATGCAGAAGGCGATACCCAGTTACCTGGCTGTCTAAATGCTGGTACTACTAGTTTTTTAACAGTTACTTTTGTCTTGTCCCACTGTATGCAATCATCTAGACTATAGCCTACAAGTTTCAAAGACTCTATTTGCCATGAGGTAGGATTCGAGTCAATAATTAAGAGGGGTTTGCAACCTGCCTGTTCTTGATAATACTCAAGTCCTTCTATACGTGTTAAAAAGTCTAAAAACCAGTGATAATAAGTTTTGCTCCATAAACTCACCAATGAACAAGCTGTAGATAACTGATGTGTTTTTAATTCAGGTAATTTTTTTATCAATAAACTTTGTAGAGGAATACTACCTTGATATCTAGGACTTAAGTCACCAACGGGAGGTAAAGTAGTTTCTGCAATAATATTTGCTTTATTATCAAAGCCAATTGCTGTAGAGCCTACAAGTTGGGCATTTGCTATCTCAGAAACAAATGGTTGACTTATGGTGTGTGCAACACTTGTTATTTTGATTGCCTCTGGTATTTCTCCTATATTGTTCGGCTTCTTTGGTTGGACATATTCTTGAGAGCCAAAATATAAAATAGTATATCTTATATAGTCACTGACTAGCTGTTTTCTTTGTATAATTTCTAAATTAAGAAGTTTCAGGATAGAAGTTAATATTACTTTTTCTTGTTGATGCCTACGTAGTAGATTGATAGGTATTTTGAAAATTCCATTGATACTCATAATAGTATAGTCATTGTCAAAATAATAGAGTGGTTCGTATTTTCCAAATTCTTATTAATTCTTATATACTGGATTCAAATTGAGAATGTTGTACTTTTTTAGAAGTAACTGGTTTTATTGACATCATGATTTCATCATAGTAAGTAGAGATTTTAAGAGCTACTTGTTTCCAAGTTTGCGACTTTGCAAAACTATAGCCAGATATCCCCATTGCCAGACGTTCTTCTGAATTTTCATACATATACTCAACTGCCTGAGCAAGTGCAGTAACAGTTTCTGTTGGGTTTTTAATAGGAATCTT
>NZ_JAYGHN010000027.1:55058-90116 GCF_034931845.1 Calothrix sp. UHCC 0171 | reverse complement strand
CCTCCTGCCTTCTCATAACGATAATTTTCAACACAGACTTACTTAAACCTGAAAACTAAATCTTAAAAACAACTCATGGTTTCATAAATAACTGAATAAAGTTTTGTAGTTGATTCACCTGAAGATTTTCAGCCATTTTTTGTACTTCTTGAGCAAAAGGAATAAATTGCGTATCCTGTTGTTCGAGTTGCGATACTTGTTGGAGAATACTACGAATATCACCCTGCATTGCTAATTCATGTAATTGTGCTAATTCTTCAGATGGTGGGGCAATTATGGCATCATAGTTAGTATTAAAACTATTTTCCAATTGTTGATTATTGATGATTGAATGAGTAGAATTATCTGCTTGATAAATCCATTGCAAATGTAAATAATTTTCGAGAATTTCTAATAATTTATCGAAGCGCACAGGTTTAGGAAGAAAAGCATTACAACCGACTTCAAAGCAAGCAGATTGTTCTTCAGCAATACTAGTAGCAGAGGTAGCAACGATAATTAGATTGTCACAAGCTGGCATTTCTCGTATTTTTCTAGTCACCTCCAAGCCACCGATTCCTGGCATAATCCAGTCTAGTAAAACTAAATCGGGTTGATTTTCGATAACTTGAGTTAAGGCTTCTTCCCCATTGCTAGCTTGCAAAATCTCAAAACCTAATGACTGGAGTAAGTTGATTAAGAATGTGCGATTATTAGTTTTATCATCTACTACTAAAATTCTTTTAGTTTTGCCTTCGTAACCGATAATTTGTAATTCCTTTTGTGTCTGTTGGTTTTGATTCCCAGTTGTGACTTCTGGCAAGTCTAAATCAAACCAAAATATGCTACCTTCTTCTAAATTACTACTAACGTGAATTTCTCCACCCATCTGCTGAACTATGTTTTGACTAATAGTTAGACCTAAACCTGTGCCTTCTTGGGGAGATTGATGATTATTTAATTGATGAAAAGGTAAGAAAATATCTGTGAGTTTGTCTTGGGGAATACCTATTCCCTCATCTTTAATTAAAAAGCGAATTTTATGCTGATTACTGGAGATATCTTCCGAATTTGAATGATTAATAGAAACTAAATCCTCTTCACGTTCAAAATCTGCTACATATCCAATTTTTAAAATTACTTTACCTTTTTCAGTAAACTTAATGGCATTGCTGATTAAATTTAACAAAACTTGTCGTAGACGAGTCTCATCACAACGGACAGCAGTAGGTAAAGGAGAAAGCGCTTGATAATTTAAATCAATACCTTTTTGTTCGGCACGAATCCGCACGATCGCAATCAAGTTATCTAAAAATGCCAGGAATTGAAATTCACTAACTTCGAGTTCTAATTTCCCAGCTTCGATTTTTGCTAAGTAAAGAATATCATTAATTAGGGTTAATAAATGTTGACCTGACTGGTGGATAATCTCGATACCCTGAAGTTGTTCGCGAGTAATTAATTGTCGATCGCGTTTGAGGATTTGCGTAAATCCTAATATGGCATTGAGGGGAGTTCTTAATTCGTGACTAATATGGGCAATAAAAGCACTTTTTGCCTGGTTTGCCGATTCTGCGGCTACTTTCGCTTTTTCTAACTCTGCCGTGCGATCGCTCACTCGTTTTTCTAGTTCTTCATTGATGCGACGCATGGCAATTTCTGCCTGTTGGAGTTGATGCTGTACCTGTTTAATTTCATCAATATCAACAAATATCAACACCACCCCATCCAATCGTCCATCTTCCTGAAGGTAGGGATTCACCCGCATTAACAAATTAAAGCCACTTTTGCTAATTTTTACTTCCTGTTCGGTAGCATGTTTGCAATCAATTACTTGCTGCAATAAGTTGAGTAAATTGCCACAATTGAGGTTGTGGGTAATATGTTCTAAAGGACGACCAATATCTGCTTCCACTAAATTAATTGCTACTGTTGCGGCTGGAGTAAATTTACGAATTTTTAAATTCCGGTCTAAAAATACAACCCCAATATCCGTACTCCGCAACAAGTTATCTATATCGTTATTGAGTTCCGTGAGTTCTTCAATTTTTGATTGATACTCAGCATTAACGGTATACAATTCCTCGTTAACAGAATGCAATTCCTCATTTGTACTTTGCAATTCCTCATTGGAAGCAATTAATTCTTCATTAGTCGCTTGCTGTTCCTCATTAGTCGTTTCCAACTCCTCAATTACCGCTTGGAGATTTTCTCGCGTTTGTTGCAGCTCATACTCCAACTCCATAATCCGTTGTGATGCTTCCGTATCCGCTTCAAAACGTTCCCCATCGGGTGGTTGCGGACGCATATCCTCTTGAATGATTACCATGAAAAAATCACCCGCGAGTTTATTTGTCTCGTGATAGGAAACCTTCAAGCTGACACTACGGGTATTATTGGATTCGGTTAATTTAATCCCACTGTAGGCAACTAAACGACGCTCCCGTTGCGCCCGGTGTAAAGCTGCACTCAAAGGCAACTGTAAACTCGCAACTACCAACTTAGTCACATCCGTGGTTGTCCTACCTGTCGAAAATGTCAATACCTCTACCGAATTATTAAAGATGTGAAAGAGTTTATTTTCGCGATCGACAAGCAAACAAGTGGCTTTTTGTTCCGATAAAAAGGTACTAAACGCCTCATTCAGCATTGGTTCGAGGCGAGATTCATTGTTATCTTTGGGTTTAGACTGTGGTATGAGCAATTTACGGGAAATTTTTTCCACTCCCTTGTTAGCGATCGTTAACCGCACATCACGCCGCTTCTGATAAATCTTACCTTTTTTATTCAGGGGTTTAAACTCTTCCTCAATATCTCCCAATGTCTCCGCTTCTCCCAAAAATAATATCCCTTGGGAAATTAGCGAAAAATGTAAATTCCGCAAAACTTCTTGCTGTAACTCCGGTTGCATATAAATCAACACATTGCGACAGCTAATCATATTCATCCTGGTAAAACCTGCATCCTTCGTCAAATCATGGGATGCAAACAGCAACCTTTCCCGTAACTTGCGAATTACCTGATAGGACTGTTCCTTGCGAATAAAATAACGCTGTAATCTTTCCGGCGAAATGTCATTAACAATAGTTTCCGGGTAAATTCCTTGGGTGGCTTTCTCCAAAGCTTCCTTATCGATGTCCGTGGCGAAAATCTTCACCCGCACTTGCTTATCCAATGCTTCCATAGCTTCATCCAGCAAAATCGCCAGCGAATAAGCTTCCTCTCCCGTGGCGCAAGCTGTCACCCAAAATCGCATTTCTTCCCCAGGTTTTGCTTCCTCAATCAGTTGGGGAATGACATTTGTTTCCAAAAATCTCCAAGCTTCACCATCGCGGAAAAATTGGGTGACACTAATTAATAAATCGTGGCGCAAAGTTCCCCGTTCTTCAGGGGAAATTCCCAGCAAACTAATATATTCTTCTAAATTATTGCAACCACTAATCAAACAACGACGATGGATACGCCGGGACAGGGTGCTAGGTTTGTAATGGGAAAAATCAACTTGCTCATGCTTTGCCAAAATACTCGCGATGCGTTGCAGTTTATAGGCATCAAATGAATGAAACTCATTCTTACTAATTTGCTGCTCTTCAATAGGCGATCGCAATAATTGATAAATTACCTGGGCGAGATTCTGCGGCGATAACACCTGATCTACAACCCCTGTAGATATGGCAGTTCTGGGCATTCCATCAAACTCAGCTGTCGCCGGGTCTTGCACCATCGCAAACCCCCCTGCTTCATTAATAGCTCGTAAACCATGAGTGCCATCGCTTCCCGTCCCCGACAAAATCACCCCAATCGCTCGTTCAGCGTAATTCTTTGCTAAAGACTCCAAAAAAATATCGATGGGAAAATTAACGCCGTGACGACTACGATCTTCATGTTCCAACAATAATAACTGACTGTTTTTCACCACCAAATTCTTACCCGGTGGAATCAAATAAATCGAATTTGGCTCCAACTCCATCCCATCCGTCACCCGGTAAATAGCCATCCTGGTGCGTCGCTCCAGCAATTCCTTCATCAAGCTTTTAAAATCCGGAGACAAATGCTGAATCACCACAAAAGCAGCACCACTGTCAATCGGCATATTCTCAAAAAACTCTTCTAAAGCACGCAATCCTCCGGCTGATGCACCAATACCAACGACAAACAGGCTCTGATTTGGCTTTGGTTCGGAGTTCATTGCATCTAAATGGCGATCGGACATGGGATTAATCAGCTATATCAAAAAGTTAAATTTAAATATTAAGAAAATATTAACTTTTGTTAATATTTATCAACTCCGATTTTAACACTTCAACTAGTCTTGAGTAAATATACTTAATCCTACAGGGGAAAGACAATTAAAATTCTGAAAATTGAAAACTAGTCTCTTTTTGTCTTTTGAACATCTACTTAATATAAATTTGAACAACATTCTTGATGGTGCTAAAAGCGTATTAAATTGAGATGCCCAGGCTTTCGGCAATTACGACTTAACTTCAAGTTCTAAAAAAATGGGGAACATCACCCAATTTAAGCGTTGTAGGCTGCGGTACAATGCAGAGAAATAATTAAGTTATGAAAACAGTCCTATGATCGCATCAGACACATCAGAAGTTAACTCAAAGTCCAGCGATAAAAATCTTGAAGCAATGCGCCATTTTTCGGAGCAATATGCAAAGCGCACTGGTACTTACTTCTGTTCTGAGCCTTCGGTTACTGCTGTTGTCATTGAAGGGTTGGCAAAGCATAAGGACGAATTAGGTGCGCCTTTGTGTCCCTGTCGTCACTACGAAGATAAAGAAGCTGAAGTTGCCGCAACGTTTTGGAATTGCCCTTGCGTACCGATGCGGGAACGTAAAGAGTGCCACTGTATGTTATTCCTGACTCCAGACAATGAGTTTGCTGGCGAAAAGCAAGAAATTTCGCTCGAAACCATTAAAGAAGTCCGGGACAGCATGGTATAAACGTTTATTAAGATGAGCGAAGCAATGCCACCAGAGTTTTGGCAGGGTGTAGAACAGTTCAACACCGGACAGTTCTACGCTTGTCATGACACATTAGAGGCTCTCTGGATTGAAGCTTTAGAGCCAGAAAAGACTTTGTACCAAGGCATTCTGCAAGTAGCAGTCGCCCTGTATCATTTGGGTAATCAGAATTTACGTGGTGCGACTATTTTGTTGGGGGAGGGTTGCAACCGTTTGCGACGTTACCCCTCTGTCTTTGCTGGGATTGATATAGATGAATTTTTAGATCAGAGTGTTGCTTTACTAAAAGTGTTGCAACATTCTCAACCAGAAAGGATTGTGAATCTCAAATTGGGTGAAGACGCAGCATTTCCCATACCCAGAATAGTATTAGTAGATTAGGGTGTTGGAGATTGGGCTTTATAGCTGTACCCAACCAAGAAGCGCTATATTTATCCTTGGTTTTAAGCAAATGCCCATTATCTACTAACCAATTCCATACCTAATTAACTATTTATCGTGGCGCAAGTTATTTTAGAAAACGTTTACAAAAGTTTTCCTCACCGTCAAGGGGAAGGTAATGCTACTGACAAAAAATCAGAGACTCCCAAAAATGAAGGAGTAAGTGTATTAAGAAGAATTAACCTCACTGTCGATGATGGCGAATTTATGGTATTGGTCGGACCATCTGGCTGTGGAAAAAGCACTTTACTGCGAATCATTGCCGGATTGGAAACGATGACTGGCGGGAATATTTGGGTTGGTGACAACCTAGTGAATAATTTGCCACCAAAAGAGCGGGATATTGCGATGGTATTTCAAAATTACGCACTTTATCCGCATATGACGGTGTACGATAACATTGCCTTTGGATTGCGTCGTCGAAGCAAAGAAGGGGAAGAGGTAACAGCGCCAGGGTTTTCGCAATTTGGAGAAAATTTGTTGGTGGGAGTCACTCGAAAATTACCCAAAGGACTGCGCTATATTTCCGAGAAAGAGAAATCAGTTTACCAGAAAGTCAAGAACGTCGCCCAATTATTACAAATTGAAGCCCTATTAAATAGATTACCGAAACAACTATCGGGAGGACAGCGACAAAGGGTAGCATTAGGAAGAGCGATCGCTCGCAATCCCCAAGTATTTCTGATGGATGAACCCCTATCGAACCTGGATGCGAAACTCCGTGCCGAGACACGCGCTCAAATCGTCAAATTACAGCGTCAACTGGGAACCACAACAATATACGTCACCCATGATCAAACCGAAGCCATGACAATGGGCGATCGCATTGCTATTTTAAACCAAGGACAACTACAACAAGTCGCACCACCCCTGGAACTCTACAACCGTCCTGAAAATATCTTTGTGGCGGAGTTTATTGGTTCTCCACCAATGAATTTTATTCCCGTCAAGTTTCACGCACCGCAATTAATTACCAATGGCGATTTCCGCATGACTTTACCGGAAGTTTGGAGTAGTGTATTGCAAAAATATGATGGACGTAACGTAATTTTAGGTATTCGTCCTGAACACTTGACTGTGGGCGTACCTGCAAATAAAAATTTACCCGTACAAATCGAGTTAGTTGAAAATTTAGGTAACGACACTTATTTTTCTGCCCAATTAATTATTACTGGATTTGAACGGGAAGCGATCGCAACTAATGCTCTACAAGTGAGGATTCCGCCCGATAGAAATATCAAAATCGGTGAAAAAATGTGGCTGTCAATTACACCGGAAAAAGTTCACTTTTTTGATCCAGAAACGGAACTGGCAATATATCCGAAAACTTCACCGACATTACCATTTGAAAATTGAGCATCATATCCAATTGCGGCTCATAAATTATGAGTCTATGAGTCCACACCCTTCCTATCCCCCCATCTCCCCATCCCCCCATCCCCCCATCTCCCCATCCCCCCATCTCCCCATCTCCCCATCTCCCCATCTATCCAATAGCCTTGCCGCTACCAATCAGATATAACAAAGCCATACGCACAGCGACACCACTAGTAACCTGGGCTTGAATCAGACTAAATTCCGGGTCATCCATTAAATCAGAGCTAATTTCAACACCACGGTTTACAGGACCAGGATGCAGCACTTTCACATGAGGCTTACAGTGCTTGATTTGTGAGCGAGTAATCCCAAAAAGCTGATGGTATTCACGCAAACTCGGTAATAAATTCGCTGTCATACGTTCTTTTTGTAAGCGTAGCGTCATCACAAAATCAGCATCACGCAAGGCGGATTCCAGATTCCAATGGATAAAGAGTTTACGTTTGGGAATAGCGGAAGGTACAAAGACTTCCTTTGCCACCGCCTCCCCTGCTCCAGTAATATCTTCATCATTGACAAAATCAGCAAACCATTTGGGTAAAAGCGTCGGTGGTGCAGCCAGGTGAACTTCTGCTCCGCTTGCTGTCAAACTCCAAATATTGGAACGGGCGACTCGTGAATGTAAAATATCACCCACAATGGCAATTTTTTTGTCTTTTAAAAGTTCGAGACGGGGTTCGACAGGATCGATAAGTGTACAAATTGTAAATAAATCTAATAGCCCTTGGGACGGATGTTCATGTTGTCCATCTCCAGCATTGAGAACACTGACACGTTCCCCCAGTCTATCCAGTTCCGAAGCGATCGCATTGGGAACACCAGCTTCTTTATGGCGAATTACCATAATATCGCATCCCATCGCCAAATAGGTTTTGGCAGTATCGAGAATTGTTTCTCCCTTCGTCATCGACGAAGTCGCGCTAGTGAAATTGAGGGTATCAGCAGAAAGACGCTTTGCAGCTAGTTCAAAGCTACTGCGTGTGCGTGTAGAAGGCTCAAAAAAAAGATTTGCTACCACCTGTCCCTGCAAGGCTGGTACTTTTTTTGTCCGTCGCGATAACACTTCCCGAAAACTCGCAGCAGTTTTCAAAACAGTGTCGTATTCAATTGGTGTAAAATCAGCGAGGGAGAGTATATGATGACGATTCCAGGTAGTAGTAGGCATAAATAAGCGTAGCTCTCTGCACGGAGATACAAATCAATGTAACTCTACAGTTCTTTAATTTACACGTGCAGGGAAAATCATACCACTCGATCTTCTCTCAACAGCGCGATTCAATTAATATTAACTTTTTTAGTTCCTACTCAATTCAATCCTTAGTCATGTAGATATCACAAAATGTCCCATATATCACTCAGGAACACAAAAATTCTGACAAGTTCATATTCTGTTACATTACTGGCTGTATTAACATAAAACTCAATGGAAGTAAGTAAATACGGATTAGCTCTGCATACTACAACACCCGAATTAGGTTTGGCGATCGCTAATTTTTCTGGGGGTAATTTTTCTGAAGATTTCCGTTCTCAAGTATGGAATTTGGAACGGGAATTATCTAGCCATTTACACCAGTATTTACTAGATTTTCTCAAACCACAAACTTGGCAAGATATAGCATTTATTGCTGTTGCTAAAGGTCCTGGTGGTTTTACGGGGACTCGCATTGGGATGGTAGCAGCGAGAACATTGGCACAGCAGTTGAATATTCCTGTGTTTGCGGTTTCGACTTTGGCGGCGGTTGCTTGGGAACTGGGGGAAAGGGAAAATGCCAAGATTGCGGTACAAATGCCAGCACAAAGAGGACAGGTTTTTGGCGCAATTTATCAAGTTGCTGCGGATGGCTTGGGGTTAACTACTTTGTTGCCAGATGCCGCATTTTTACCGGAAGTATGGCAGGAAAAGTTAGCTAGTGGGGATAATAATTATCAATTGGTTGAAGCGAAATCTGGTTTAGCGGCGACTGTGACGAGTGTTTTACAACTTGCTTATTTTGATTGGTTACAGGGTAAGCGCCCGAATTGGGAGGAAGCATTACCATTTTATGGTCAGCATCCAGTAGACTTGTGATGATTTCATATTCTTGCAAATTAGCGTTTATTATAAACAACCAGTTCAACTTTCCCCTCTGAATTTTTTCTCTCCAACTTTAACTCAGAAGATGTTAAAGATATTATTTTACTCGACTCAGATAATCCTTTTGGAATTAAATCTTCTGGCTTTGGTAAGAGCATAATGTAATAAGTAACAAATGCAGTGTAAAACAAACTATGTCTTATTTTCCTTCTTAAAACAATTTTAATAAATGTAAAAAATATTTGCGACAACCTATTAAATAATAACTAAATTATATTTTCGCTGAAAAATAGATGATTTATTTTTTATTTACAACTGAAGTGCGAGCAAGCAAATCGTGCAATGAACGCTTATCTTTACGGAATAAGGTTATGAAAAAATCAACTAAACCGATTCCCAAAATAGAGAAGCCAGTAAAAAACACTTTGACTAAAATTCGCCAAATAGCTCGCCAAAAAGAAATTCTATTTCCTTGTAAATTGGTCACAATAATTTTGGCTTTCTTTTTTCCTGGAGTTGCTTGTTGAGCAGAAGATTCAAATAGAGCAAAGTAAAGACAAACTCCAACAGTAATTATGGAACCATAACCAAGCATGGCAGTGGGAAGATTTTCATGATCATGCTGATAATAAAATTGATAAGATATCTCCATTCTATAAGCCCAAAAACCTATCCAAATACCCACAATAGCTAAATCAATAATGTAAGCTAAAATTCTCTTACGAAACAAAATATGGTGTTCTGAATTAAACAAACCACTCTTTTTCCCAACAATTGGAGTTACTACCTGATTAACTTGCCCAACATTAGGTAATGAATTATTAACAACATGTTGTGATGTATGTAATTTCGGATTTAATTCTGCTATTTTTTGTAAAATCTCTTGAGTCTCTTGAGGTCTATTGCCCGGAAAAGGAGCCATTAAATAATCAATTAAATCTGCAAGCTTTGGTGAAATACCTTTAGCACTATCTCGCCAAAGTAATTCCCCTGTGCGGGAATCTTCCGAAAAATGACTTGGATGATTACCTGTTAACAAATAAACAAAAGTACGTCCCAAAGCAAAAAAATCTGATTGTGGTACAGCTTTCCCATTCATCTGTTCGGGTGGTGTATAACCTGCGGAGATAATACCAGTTACCTGCTGTCCCTGCAATTTCTGCATAAATGTATGTGTAACTTCTCTGGCTGTACCAAAATCAATTAATGCTAGTTTTCCATCAGGTTTCAGCATAATATTCGGTGGCTTAATATCTCGATGAAAATATTGCTGTTGATGTATGCAGTGTAATATTTCTGTTAGCTGCCTTAGCCATTTTATCGCTGTACGTTCGTAAATTGGTTGTAGTTGTTTTTCTATTAGATATTCTTCCAAGTTCATCCCCTCAATTTTTTCCATCACTAAACTATGGAGAGGGGTTTGACTATTTCTCGGAAAATAAATAAAATATCCATCATTTTCAACTTTAGGAATACCCGGGTGCTGTAAACTACTTAAAACATTAGCTTCTTGTTGAAACAGTTCAACGGCTTTAGGATGGGTATTATGTAAAATCTTTAATATCTTTTTAGTATTGCCTTCTTCTACTTCGTAAATAGTTCCAAAACCACTCGGCTTATTTGGATCACTCAGTAAGCGAGTAACTCTATAGCACCCATGTAGGAGCATTTCAGAACCACAAGTCTTGCAAAATATAAGATTACCGCTATTTTCTGGTTTTGGGCAGTTAGGATTTATGCAGTAGCTCATAGGTTCGCTACAAATATCTTGATACTCTACCCTAGAGTATACACGTAAGTGTAGTCCTTTTTACGCTCATCTGCCAACAAATTCTGAATAAAGTATAAATTTTTTATAAAATAATTGTTTCTCAACAAGAACATTTCCTCCCTTCAGGTAATACCTTGTTCAAATTCAAGACATGCTGTAACTGAGTCTGGAATCAAAGCACATTTGATTAGCAGAGAGATGTCTAACTGTGGTAATACCTCACTTTTAGCAATTTGTTCGTAGCCGTAGGTTTCCGGAAATACGATCGCTTGTTCTTGTTGAGAATTATTTCGCAGGTGATAAAGTTTGAGTTCATTGCGCTCCCAAAACCAAATTTCTGCGACTCCTAAACGTCGGTAAGTCTCTAGTTTACTGATACTACCGCTAGTAATATTAACTTCTACTGCCAAGTCGGGAATATCTTTTTCTTCTCCAATACAGTAGCATTCATCTGGTTCGACTCCTACTTTGTGAAAACTATTTTTGAAAGTTGTACTTCCCATCGGTAAATTTTTAATCCGCTTTCTAATGAGATATAAAGCAATCAGAATAGCCAAGCGAGATTTAATTGTTTCATACTTTTTTGATGGTGACACAATTTCTAATACCCCATCCAAGTAAGTAATGCGGTAATGAGAGTTGTCTGCTAATTTGACGAGCAATGTTTCGTATGCTTGCCAACTGACACCACTACTAGTAAATTTTGCTTCTGGGTCTTCTGCATTAACTAATCCGGGTTCTTCAATTAGTTCTTTGAGACTGCTGACCATTGTTTTTCGGTAATGTAAAATCTGGCGATCAATTTCGAGTTTTTGCCAGTTTTGATGTCATCAGAGAAACCCAGTTTCTTATCTTTGAAAGTCACGAAAATGGTCGTACTTAGTCGGAGAAGAAACCCGGTTTCTGGAATTTTGCTGATTTAACTAGAGAAGCACTAGTGCAAATTAGTTCAACTTGGCGATCGCACTTTCTAATTTTGCCAATGCCTGATTAATTTCGGCTTCGGTGACAATTAATGGTGGTACAAATCGAACTACTTTTGGACCAGCAGGAACTAACAATAACCCTTCTTGAATTGCGGCGTTCACAACATCATTGGAAGTTAATTCGATATTTTCATGTAATTCCATACCATTAATCAAACCCCAACCTCGGATATCACTGATAAGCTGGGGATATTTTGCCGCTATTTGCTTGAGTCCGGCTCGTAATTGTTCGCCTCGCACCTGCACATTTGCCAGTATATTTTCTTTCTCAATAGTTTCACATACGGAAAGCGCCACACCAGTTACAAAAGGATTACCACCGTAGGTACTGGCATGTTCTCCAGCTTGGAAAACATCGCAGAATTTTTTCGCTAGCATTGCGCCGATGGGAATACCACCACCTAAACCCTTGGCACTGGTGAAAATGTCGGGTTCAACACCCAGGTGTTCGTAACCCCACAATTTTCCACTGCGTCCCATACCCACTTGGACTTCATCAAAAATTAGCAAGACTCCGGTTTCGTTACAAATTTGCCGTAGTTTGCGGAAGTAAGACACATCTCCAGGACGTACCCCACCTTCTCCTTGCAGGGGTTCAATTAAAATGGCTGCAACACCATAGTCACCTTCATCGAGTTCACCGATCGCAGATTCGATTGCGGAAATATCATTATAGGGAACGTAATGGAAACCGGGAACGAGGGGATCAAAGTGTTTTTGGTATTTTGGCTGGGCTGTCGCCGTAATTGTTGCTAAAGTTCTACCGTGGAAACTTGACTCTGCTGTTAAAATAATTGGGCGATCAATTTTTAATACTGTATGGGCGTATTTACGGGCTAATTTAATTGCTGCTTCGTTAGCTTCTGCACCAGAATTGCAGAAAAATACTCTATCCGCACAGGAATGTTTCACCAGCCATTTTGCCAGTTCTCCCTGTTCGGGAATGTAGTACAAGTTAGAGACGTGGTGTAATTTTTGAATTTGCCGCGTTACAGCTTCCACCATTGCCGGGTGTGCATGTCCCAGGGTGCAGGTGGCAATTCCGGCAACAAAATCGAGGTATTCCCGTCCTTGAGTATCCCAAACGCGACAACCTTGACCCCGTTCCAATGCCAATGCATAGCGCCCGTAGGTGGACATAACAGCTTTATCAAAGCTTGTGTTGTCAAATTGCGCGGATGTTGATTTAATTGATGCTTGTGATGTTTCTAGCGTTTCGATGCTCACTTAATAACTCCTAAAAACTCTTCATCCGATGATTCAGTGGTCAGTGGTTAATTACTAGTATCAAACAGTAAAAGGTTACTTGCACCATTCTGTATTTATGAAAAAACAAGAAGATGTGTTTGAAGACACACTGTATATAAAAATACGATGTCCCGATTTAAATCTCCTAAATTTATTGATAGGTATTCCGATAGCTGTATTCTGACTCCTAACCCCTAACCCCTGATTCCTGACTTCTTCTTAATATAATGCTTAAACTGATTCTTTCCGAGTGGCTGCGGTGAAAAGAACTGTATACTCAATACTTGAGCGAAAATATCAGCGCATCCAAAAAGAGTTAATGGCTGGGGCATTTGCACTAGCTGGTGTGTTTATAATTGGTACTTCCTGGTATCGCTTTGTAGAGAGTTGGTCGTGGGAAGATGCTGTTTACATGACGGTAATTACCTTGGCTACGGTTGGTTATGGTGAGACGCAACCACTGGGAAGCCGAGGTAGATTATTTACCATCGGTTTAATTTTGATGGGTGTAGTTGCGATCGGTTATATTGTGAATCGATTTACGGAAGCCGTTATTCAAGGCTACTTTCAAGAAGGTATTCGACTGCGACAACAAAGGCGGCTTATGGAATCCTTATCACAGCATTATATCATTTGTGGATTTAGTCGAACGGGTCGTCAAATTGCCAAGGAATTTCGGGCAGAGGATGTGCCATTTGTGATTATTGATTCGGAAATGGATTCCATGCGTGATGCTCAACAGGAAGGTTACACGGCTTATCAGGGTGATGCAACGTTGGATGAGACTTTACTCAGGGTTGGCGTGGAGAGAGCAATTTGTATTGTGGCTGCCTTACCTTCGGATGCAGAAAATCTTTATACTGTGCTTTCAGCCAAAAGCCTAAATCCTGATATTCGGGCGATCGCCAGAGCTAGTACAGAGGAAGCGGTACAAAAGTTACAGCGAGGTGGGGCGGATGCGGTAATATCGCCTTATATTACGGGTGGCAAGCGGATGGCGGCGGCAGCATTGCGTCCGCAAGTGATGGATTTTGTCGATGGAATTCTCACAGGTGCCGATCGCCAACTCTACATGGAAGAATTATTGTTAGACCCTGCCGTTTGTCCTGTGGTGGGGTTAACATTACAAAAAGCGAGATTGCGATCGCAAACGGGTGCTTTAGTTTTAGCAATTCGTCGTGTGGACGGTAGCCTGATTGGAGGTCCCACGGGCGATACTGTATTAATGCCAGGGGATTTGCTCATCTGTATGGGAACGGCGGAACAGTTACGGAGTCTCAATCAGATTCTCGGACCTATCAGCACTAAACAATTACGTCGTCCTAAAAGTATTTAATTGGGGAGTCTGGGAAACAAGAAGAGGCGAGGAAGAATATAGAACTACCCTTTCCATCTGTTCTAAGCTGATGTGCAGCTAAATTGTATAAGACGAAAACTTCAAATTACTGTAGTGCAGGCATCTTGCCTGCGTCTCATATACAAATTAAATACGCGACAGCTTATCTCCCCCTCTCTGTGCCCTTCCCCCATGCCCCTCAACTTCCCCAAATTGGAGAATTGCCTCAATGCTGCGTAAATTTTTTTTCAAGATTCCTTTAGCATGGCAGCAGCTTATCAAGGAAAGAACACGCTTGGGTGTTGCACTGGCGGGTATCGCTTTTGCCAATATCCTCATGTTTGCCCAAATGGGGTTTGAAGGTGCATTATTTGATAGTGCGATCGCGCCACACAAAACTTTTGATACTGATTTAGTATTGGTAGGTCGAGATTTTGAAACAATTTACTCGATTAAGAATTTATCTAGGGACAGACTATATCAAGCGCGAGGTTTTAGTGGTGTTGAGTCAGTCAGTCCGGTTTATATTGGTTTGGGTAAATGGAGTAATCCGGAAACCAAAGGATTACAAACAATTCTGATTTTGGGAACTAATCCGGCAAATAAAATCTTTAAATCTCCCGAAATTAATAATAATCTCCATCATCTGCAAATTATTAATCAAATTCTCTTTGACAAAACAGCTTTACCAAGGGGCGGTTATGTTGCTGCTTTGTTCCGTCAGCAAGCTAAACCAGAAACTCAAGTGAATGATGAGAAGGTGCGTGTATCCGGCTATTTTACTCTTGGTAAATCCTTTGCTACCTATGGCAATATTATCACCAGTGATTCTACTTATCTCCGACTTTTTCCCAGTCACCAACCTAATTTAATTGGGGTTGGGTTAATTAAATTAAGTAGTGGGGCAAATATCGCCCAAGTAGCCCAAAATTTGCGATCGAATTTGCCTAATGATATTCGGGTTTTGACAGTGGCAGAATATATTAATTTGGAAAGAGGATATTGGAGTAAAACAACACCAATTGGATTTATTTTTGGTGTCGGTGTACTTGTATCTTTTATCGTCGGTAGTGTGATTGTTTATCAAATTCTTTATTCAGATATATCGGCACACCTTTCAGAATATGCAATGCTGAAAGCGATCGGATATAGCAATAATTATTTATTAACAGTTCTTGCCCAAGAAGCTTTATTTCTCGCTGTTTTAGGATATTTTCCCGGATTTATGTTTGCAATCGCTTTTTATAAATTAGCTGCTGATACTACTAAGTTACCTGTATATATGACAACAGAACGCGGTATTATTATCTTTCTGATGACGTTAGTCATGTGTTTTCTTTCCGGTATTATTGCCATGCGAAAACTACGTTCTGCTGACCCCGCAGATTTGATGTAATTTTGTGTAATTGAATCTAAATTGGACATGCAGTATTTTAGGAATTTATCAAAGTTAGAGAATTCACTAATTTTGCTTCCAATTCATCTAATAAAGTGTCTAAATTTTTGCCAACTTCTGTAAAACAAGTTGGTGGTTCTGGTTGAGGCTCAAAATAAATCAATTTAACTTGGTCTTTCCCAATCCCAATCATTAACACCTCGACTTCGGGTTTGTGGTGTTTAATTAAGCCCATAATTTCTTGCAGGCGATTATCGACTTTGACGTTAAATTGCTCAATTGCCGTATTGGGGCAATAAACAAAATGCGGTGTTGGTGCCAAATTAATGCCAATAGTACCTTGGCTGTTGCCATTTTCTTGCCACAAAGCCCAAGACAGTGCTGCTAGTTCCTGTTGATGTTCTTTCACGAATCTATCTAATTGATAGCGCCATTGACTATCGGAGGTTTCGGGTTGAGGATTTGTGAACATAATGCAATTGGGGGAAGTGGACAAAGAATTGAGTAATGACGAACTTTTCCTTCAGGAATTAGGAATCAGGACTTTTAGCACCGCTTTGAACTCGCCAAAGACTTGCATAAACACCTTGCTTGTCTAATAGTTCTTCGTGGGTTCCAGACTCGACAAATTTGCCATGTTCCATGACATAAATACAATCAGCATTGCGGATAGTGGAAAGACGATGAGCGATCGCAATTGTAGTTCTATCTACTGTAATCCGTTCGAGCGACCTTTGAATAGCGGCTTCGGTTTCATTGTCCACTGCGGATGTAGCCTCATCAAGAATTATAATTGGTGGGTCTTTGAGAATGGCACGGGCGATCGCAATTCGCTGTCTTTGTCCTCCCGATAGTTTTTGTCCCCGCTCTCCAATTATTGTTTCATATCCTTGGGGCAAGCGCTGAATAAATTCGTGCGCTTCTGCGATTTTGGCTGCCATTTTTATTTCTCTATCACTCGCGTCAAATGTTCCGTAGGCGATATTCTCAGCTACAGTTCCGTGAAATAAAAATACATCTTGACTGACTAAGCTAATACATCGTCGCAAATCGCGTAAATTTAGCTTTTGAATATCAATTCCATCTAGGGTTATTTGTCCTAAGTGAATTTCGTAAAGTCGCAACAACAGCTTGACTAAAGTGCTTTTACCGGAGCCAGTAGAGCCAACTATAGCGATTGTTTTGCCGGCAGGAATATGCAAAGATAATTTATGAATAATTGGGAGTCTATCTTTGTAAGCAAAAGTAATATTTTTGAGTTCGATCTCTCCCCGAACTTCGGCAATCGGTAAACTAATATTTCCGGGATGAATCGCAATGGGAGTATCCAATAAATCCATGACACGATTTGTTGAAGCCATTGCCCTCTGATACAAATCAAATGTATCACCCAAACGAGTCAGAGGCCAGAGCAATAATTGACTAATGAAAACTAAAATACTATAAGTACCGACTGATATTTGACCATTGACGGCGGCAATTCCTCCAAATACTAAAAATACTGTGAAGCCAGCTAAAATAAGCATTCTCACCAAGGGAATAAATGCTGCTGATAGTTTAATTGCGGCGACATTACTGCGTCTGTAAGCTTCACTATCGGCTGCTACCCTCGCACTTTCATAATCCTCAGCAGTAAAACTTTTGATGGTAGTAATTCCACTCAAATTATTCGACAATCGCGAATTGAGTAAGCTGACTTTTTCCCGAACATCAGCATATAGTGGTTCTAATAACTTTTGAAATAATAGTGAGCCGCCCACAATCAAAGGCATGGGAATAACTACCATCCAAGCAATATGGGGGGCAACAATAAAGAAACCAGTACCAATAATTAAAATCGTTGCTGTCACCTGAATAATATCATTAGCACCACCATCTAAAAAGCGTTCGAGTTGGTTAATATCATCACTCAAAATAGACATTAAACCACCCGTACTGCGCTCTTCAAAATAAGCCAATTCTAATTCTTGAAGATGATTGTAAGCATCCAAACGGAGATTATGCTGTATTTGCTGCGAGAGATTTCGCCACAAACGCCTGTATACATACTCAAACACCGATTCCAGCACCCAAACCACTATAGTGATTACCGCCAAAACCAGAAATTGTCCAAAAATATCTTTGATGCCAAAGCTGGCAATTAGCGAATCCTGCTGCTTTACTACCACGTCAACCGCAGTACCAATCAATACAGGAGGGGCTAAATCAAAAACTTTATTTAAAATAGATGCGATCGCTGCTTGCCAAACCTGTTGGCGATACTGCTTGCCGTAACTAAATAGGCGTTGGAGAGGATGAACGGAACCATTACGCCTTCGAGAAAATCGAGAATGTCTTGATACCGTAACCACAGATATTATGTAGATGCGCGGACACCTATAGTACCACAAGTACCACATCGTTCTCAAACCCAGCGCATAAGCGCAGATTGTGTCACGATGAAACAAGAAGAAAGGGAATACAGAAGTCAGAATTATGGAAGCCACAAATCTCTGGTTTTAGTTGATGCAATTTCTGCATTGATGTAGAGCCAATCCAGAATCCAAAAGACTTCTGTATTTTTTGCCCAATACACTATTTTCAACAGGAGAGGGGAAGTTGAAAAATCTGCAATTAGATAGTTGGCAAAATATACTTATTGGGGCAATATTAGCAATAATGGTGCTTTTTAGTCTCAACTCTTTTATCATCATTAATCCGGGACAGGCAGGAGTAATAAGTATATTGGGAAAAGCTAGGGATGGTGCATTACTTGAAGGTATTCACATCAAACCCCCATTTGTTTCAGTCGTTGATGTTTACGATTTAACTGTGCAAAAATTTGAAGTTCCCGCAGAAAGCTCCACTAAGGATTTGCAAACGTTAACGGCACGATTTGCAATCAATTTTCGTCTCGATCCAATTCAGGTAGTAGAAGTACGCAGGAAACAAGGTACGTTGGAAAACATTGTTGCCAAAATAATTGCCCCGCAAACTCAAGAATCATTTAAAATTGCCGCAGCTCGCCGAACAGTAGAAGAAGCAATTACCAAGCGCAGTGAACTCAAGGAAGATTTTGATGCAGCTTTAGGTCAGAGATTGGATAAGTATGGAATCATTGTCTTAGATACCAGCGTAGTAGACCTAACTTTCTCGCCAGAATTTGCTAAAGCCGTTGAGGAGAAACAAATTGCTGAACAAAGAGCGCAACGAGCCGTCTACATAGCACGAGAAGCTGAACAGGAAGCCCAAGCAGAAATTAATCGGGCGAAAGGTAAATCCGAAGCCCAAAGACTCTTAGCAGAAACATTGAAAGCTCAAGGAGGACAGTTAGTGCTGCAAAAAGAATCTATAGAGGCATGGAAAAGCGGTGGTGCCCAAATGCCTAAAGTTCTGGTGATTGGTAGCGAATCGAACAGTAGTGTACCGTTTCTTTTTAACTTAGGGAATATGCAAAATTAATTCTGAAATCGAGGATACTCCCTATTAGAAAATAATCTTAGAGGGAGTCAGAATGGCAAAGAAGCGTCTAAGATGATTTACGGGAAATCATTTTAAGTGTAAATCATTTAAATCTTCCTCGAAAATTCTCTAGCTTCTTTTGAATTTAGTATTCTCAGAGTGTGATTCTCATCCCGACAACACTGTAAACACAACCAATAATAAGCAGATTTATGACCAGCCAACAACAGAGCAACCTCACATTTCAAGAAGCTAAAAAGATTCTGAATAAATTTAATTGTGTTGATATTGCCCCTCCAATCAAAAGTTCGGAAAAAACTTTAATACGTAAAGCTTTGCTGGCTATTACTAGTATTTCTGATTACCAGATATTAGGTATTTGTGCTGATACTGCGGAGGAAGGGTTAATGGCGATGAGAACCTATTCGCTGGCATTAGGATACGAACCTCCAAAGGATTTACCCGTGATGGAAGGACCAGTTTATATTAAGTTAAACGGTAAAAACGGTTTGTGCTACATTGATTCCTACTCAGGACACCACCGTGGGGTATTAGTGTCTTGTCAGTCCTACCGTCAAGGTGGGATTAATGAAATGTTTGGGCATTTACCCTTAGATTTATTTGTATAAGCCTCAAGTCAATAAAAGGGAAAAAGGAAAAGAGGGAGAAATATCCTTGTTTTGCTGTTTGGCTCCCATGCTGTCTGTGGGAGCGTCAATCTGGCTAAGTCTAGACAAAAAAAATTAAGATTAGGCTGGCAAAATTCTACTAGTACGTGAAGGCAGTCCCGATGAAAAATTCTCCGAAGGAGTGGATGGGGTATCTCGTGGAAACAAGATGAAAGATTCAAGCAGCAGGCAAATGAGCTTGATCAAGATATTTCTGAATTAGTAAAAGAAATTATCAAAAAATCAATCAGTCGAGACAGTTAAGACCAAGGCAAAATTAATGTGGAGTAATGGTGCAACATAATTTTATTCATTCAGCATCAAATATCCATCACGTACCTACATCTAACCTAGATTTGCCCAAGTTCTTTGCGAAGAGTCAACAAAAATCGGCAAATACTGACAATCTACATTATTTAATTTAGCCCCAGAGTTTGAGATAATCAGTAGATGCGATTTTCTTCAAGATTAACTATTACATCCCTGGCAGTAGTATTACTATCTACCTTTATTGCTACTGCCCAAACTCCCACTATCACACCTGGTGATAATTTAGTTGTTGAGGGGATACCACCTATCCCGGCAACATTAGTCGAAAATGTGGAGCGCTACACAAATTTTCGGGCTGCAAGTCTTTCGAGTTGGCATCCCCAACGCCGCGAAATGCTGATTTCTACCCGTTTTGGTGATACACCACAGGTACATTTAGTCAAGTTTCCTCAAGGTGCGAGAAAACAAATGACATTTTTCCCTGAACGTGTTGGTGGGGGTAGTTTCCAACCCACACAGGGAGATTATTTTGTTTTCAGCAAAGATATTGGTGGTAATGAATTTAGTCAAAATTTCCGCTACGACTTAGCTACTGGAGAAGTGACTCTCCTCACGGATGGAAAGTCGAGAAATAGCGGTGGTGCATGGTCTACCAAAGGCGATCGCATTATTTATACTTCTACTCGTCGCACAGGTAAGGACAATGATTTCTATATTATCAACCCTAAAGACCCCAAAAGTGATAAATTAATTGCCCAAGTTGAAGGTGGTGGTTGGGGTGCGTTAGATTGGTCAGTTGATGATACTCAAATATTGATAACTGAGTATGTATCAGCTAACGAAAGCTACCTGTGGTTGATGGATGCATCTACTGGTGAGAAAAAACTCATCACTCCTAAAGGTGGTAAAGAGCAAGTTGCTTACCGTGGTGCTATTTTTAGCAAAGATGGGAAAGGTTTGTATGTGATTACCGATAAGGAATCAGAGTTTTCCCGGTTAGCGTATGTCGATTTAGCAACCAAGAATTATACTTACATCACCAGTAATATTCCTTGGGATGTCGAAGATATGGAGCTTTCCGATGATGGTAAAAATTTAGCTTTTGTCACTAATGAAGATGGTAGAAGCGTTTTACACATACTCGATACGGCAACGCGCCAAGAAAAGTCATTGCCAAAACTACCTATCGGGCAAGTATACGGTATTACCTGGCACAAAAATAATCAAGACTTAGGTTTTACACTCATTTCCGCCCGTTCCACAGCTGATGTATATTCCTTGAATATCCGCAGTAATAGAGTTGAAAGATGGACGCAAAGCGAAACAGGTGGCTTGAATACAGCTAATTTCTCCGACGCACAATTAGTTCGCTGGAAAAGTTTCGATGGTAAAACTATTTCTGGATTTCTCTACCGTCCTCCTGCCAAATTCAAAGGCAAACGTCCTGTTATTATAGATATTCATGGGGGACCCGAATCACAATTTCGCCCCAGCTTTTTAGGACGTAATAATTATTATTTGAATGAGTTAGGTGTCGCTTTATTCTTTCCGAATGTGCGCGGTTCCAGTGGTTACGGAAAAACCTTTCTCAAACTCGATAATGGCTTCAAGCGTGAGGATTCAGTCAAAGATATCGGTACATTATTAGACTGGATTGCCCAACAACCAGATTTAGATAAAGATAGAGTCATGGTGACAGGGGGAAGTTACGGTGGTTACATGTCTTTAGCTGTATCGACGAATTATGCCGATAAAATCCGTTCAGCTATCAACATTGTGGGTATTTCCAACTTTGTCACTTTCCTCGAAAAAACCGAAAGTTACAGGCGTGATTTACGACGTGTCGAATACGGAGATGAACGCGATCGCAAAATGCGTGAGTTTCTCTTAAAGATTTCGCCACTAAATAATGCTCAGAAAATCAAAAAGCCTTTATTTGTCATTCACGGAAAAAATGACCCCCGTGTACCATTAAATGAGGCAGAACAAATAGTTGCAACCGTGAAGAAAAACAACATTCCTGTGTGGTATTTAATGGCAAAAGATGAGGGGCATGGATTTAGTAAAAAGAAAAATATCGACTTTCAATTTTACGCTACCGTCATGTATATTCAGGAGCATTTATTGAAGTGAAAAATGAGATTTTGTAAATTCCTAATTTCCTAATTTTTTACTCCTCACTCCTCACGTCTTGTGGACTGAGTGCGAAAAATATTTAGTCATCTACAAGATAACTTTAGCTATTAGTATAGAGGGTTTTAACCGTATATTACTTACTCTTTGAGTATCCCACTTTCCAATTCTCTATCTTTTTTAATTCATCCACCTTACCTTGGGAAATTAACCACAAAGCAGTGCGAGTATTGAGCAAACCTTTCATCAAATAAGCACCAGGTTTGGCACGAACTCCTTCAGCTTCAACGGTTCCTTCATAGGCAAGAACACCACAATAGGTTTGTTCTCCAGGTATCTCCAACTTGAACAAGTTGTCATTTAGATACCCACCCGGAATCATAAAAATTCCGAAAACATGATGTTGTCCACGCCAAGGTTTTACTACTATCTTTTCGGGGTGAGTATAGTATTTTGTGGCATTACTTGAAAAACCCCATTCATAACAGCTAAAAATAGGCGATCGCTTGGATAAATATGTATACCCAATTATACCAATTAGGGTTATTGTGAATAACAAATAAAGATACTTGTATTTATGTAACTTAACTTTGAACACTTCTCAAAATCACCAATCTAATAATTTCACAGTTCAATTTTAGGTAGAGTCCCAGACTTGCCGAAACATGCAATTTAAATATATTTTAGCTACTTACTAAACCCTAAAACCAGCATGATGTGTCTAAAATAACAGAGACCTATTATCAATAACTCTATCAGGGGTGAAAATGGTATTAACACCGACATCATTCTCCGATATTCAAAATCACTGGACACAGGGATTTATTGAAGCATTGGCAAAACGTAACATCGTTACAGGACTTCCCAACGGCACATATCGTCCAGATAACTCTGTCACCCGTGCAGAATATGCCGTAATTCTTTCCAAAGCCTTTGTCAAAATTCCCAAAAAACGGCAATATAAACCCTTTTTAGACATACCCCAAAATTACTGGGCAGCATCGGCAATTCAAACAGTACAAGAAAAAGGATTTCTCAATGGTTTTCCAGATAACCGTTTTCGTCCAGAAAATCGCATTTCTCGTTTAGAAATCATCCTTTCCCTGGTATCCGGCTTAGATATTGGACTCAAAATTAAACCAGAATTAGTAAATATACTATCGCAAATTTACCAAGATGCCAGCCAAATCCCTACCTATGCATTAAACCAAATTGCGATCGCAACTGCTGCGGGATTAGTCACAAGTCACCCCAATGTCAAACTACTAAACCCAACTTTAGCCTCAACTCGTGCTGATGTTGCGGCATTTATCTATCAAGCCCTAGTCTATCTGGGTGAAGCCCCCAAGATTCCCTCTAATTATCTTGTCTCCGCCACACCCAAGACACCACCAGTCGCGACGGTACGTGTCAGTCACAACCGGGAATTTCGCGGTGCATGGCTAGCTTGTGTCTGGAATAACGACTTTCCCTCCAAAGCCGGACTTTCGACAGCACAACAAAAAGCTGAACTGATGGCAATTATCACTCAACTACAAAAACTTAACTTCAACGCCCTAATTCTCCAAGTACGTCCCGAAGGCGATGCCTTTTACCAGTCAAAGTTAGAACCTTGGAGTCAGTGGATTTCTGGAACCCAAGGTAAACCACCAGCACCATTTTACGATCCCTTGGAGTTGGCAATTTCCGAATGTCGCAAGCGTAATATTGAAGTTCATGCCTGGTTTAATCCCTACCGCGCCAAAACCTCAATGAAACAGGGAGTTCTTGCCCGTCCCCATATTGGAATCACTAACCCCGATGTTGTCTATGAATGGGGTAATCAGCTATGGATGGACCCCGGTGCAAAAGTCGTTCAGGATCGGGCTTATAATGTCATTATGGACGTATTGCAACGCTACGACGTTGATGGCATCCATTTAGATGACTATTTTTATCCCTATCCCATCGAAGGAAAATCTTTCCCCGACGGTAAAACCTATACTGCCTATCGGAATGCAGGTGGTACTTTAAGTTTGGGCGATTGGCGACGGGAAAATGTCAATCAAATGGTATTACGACTTTCCCAAGGTATTAAAGCAGTCAAACCCCATGTAAAATTTGGCATCAGTCCATTCGGTATTTACAGACCTGGGCAACCACCTGGAATTATCGGTTTAGATGCTTTTAATGTGCTTTATGCCGATGCCAAAAAATGGCTTGAGGAAGGTTGGATTGATTACATCGCTCCACAATTATACTGGCGCACCGATCAACCTAAACAGAGCTATCCAGCCTTGTTGAAATGGTGGACAGAGATAAATAGCAAACAGCGTCATATTTACGCTGGAAATAATATTGGACAACTGGATGGAAAGGCTTGGAAAAACGAAGAAATTACCAAGCAGATAGCAATTAGTCGTCACCCGATGAATAATTTATCCTTGGGCAATATCTTTTTTAGCATGAATTCGATTATTGAGAATCGCCAAGGTATTGCCGACACCTTCCAAGGAACAATATACAACAGACCAGCCCTTGCCCCAACTATGTCATGGCGAAATGCCACATCTCCACCAATACCTACTGGTTTGCAAGTCAGTAACCGTCGTCTCAATTGGCAGCCGGCAGCAAATAACCAGGATATTCGTTCTTGGACACTATATCGTAGGAGTGGAGATACTTGGACATTGCAACGGGTACTATCTCGTGGAACTAATTTCGCCACCGTTGAACCGGGAACTTATGCGGTATGTGCAGTGGATAGGATGGCTAATGAGAGTCTGGGTGTCACGATTACAGTGAACTGATTCATCTAGGGCTTACGCGAAGAAACCCGGTTCTATGCAAAATAGTTGTTTTGACGACCAGATATCGACTAAGAAACCGGGTTTCTGGCTTCACGTGGGTAAGCACCTTAGCGTGAGTGAGCTAATTTGAACGGTAAGCAACGCGCAAACTTTGGATTAAAATTGCCAGAGATGCAACTGCCATCAAAGCACCCCAAAACCAGTATGGTAGAAACAATTGTTGTTGAATTTGGGCTGTATCAGAAACCCCTAAGCGTCCAGCAGTTTGGCTAAATAGGTAATCTAGTTGGTGGTAGGTGCTAACGCAGGCTTGGACTCCCAAAAATTGAATCGCAAAGGCTTGTACCGAACGAGTTGCTTTTAACCCCAAAAAGAGAATAATCATACCCAGTAAAGGGATAAAAATAAATCCAAACAGAGACCTAACCCAAATTAAAGTAGATACTAATAAACTAATTCCTAGGATTTTTAAGCTTAAAGATGCAGTTTTGTAACTACGGGATGCCATAATTAATGCTGCACCTGCTATTGGTGGTCCCATCGGACCTGCTGCCGCAACTAAAGCACGACGAATGGGGTCCCAGGATGCTGGAAATCTATAGGCAGCAAAACCTGAACCATTGGGGAAAATCTGTAACTCTTGAAAATTTCCTCCCAGTAGCACCGCCATTAAGCCATGTGCCATTTCGTGAAACCAAGTTGCCAAAATCGTGAAGGGATAAAGAATATAATCGCCACCAGACAACTGCCATAACAAGGCTGTGACTACAGCTGCCCCAATTAACCAATTAAGCCCCAGGCGGTTATTCACCGTAGGGGCTGCATTGGCGAGCAAAGGTTCTGAATTTTTCCAAGGTTCGCTCATACTACATCCACCAATACACCAGCCTTAAACAATTTTTAATTAATGCTTTTTGGATACTACGATGTTCTACTAGAGTCTATCGTAACCAAACTTGACTGTGTTTTGGGGTATTTGCGAATTTTGTGGAGGGTTGGAGATGTCAACAGATTTGTGTTCCAAAGTCCAGTTTTTGGGAGGGAGAGATTTTTGTGGATGTAGCAATTTAAGTTTTATCACTATACAGCCAAGTATTATATTTCAACTGTCTGAAACAAAAAAGTGACTAAATCCCCTTTACCAAGTCCGATGCGATCGCCCGGTCGCAAACGGTGTCTATTCCCTGGTAACAAAGGTAAATTGTTGATGTATGTACCGTTAGAACTACCAACATCTTCAATGTAGTAGGCATCACCCTCAACGCGAATATCAGCATGAATCCGCGAGACAATTTCCGAATTGGAAAATCCCGACACATCAACATCTGGGGGGATGCGATCGTTTGGCTTCCCAATATGAATTACGGGGAGATTTTGTGGTAACTCAATATTTTGTTCGGACTGGACATGCACTAAGCGTCCGGTAATTTGTTGTAACTGAGTTCGTGCCGGGGAAGATGTAGCAACTACAACAGGCTCCGATTCGGGTACCGCAACAGGTTCTGGCTCCGGTTCGGGTACTACAACAACAGGTTCCGGTTCTGGTTCCGGTTCTGGTTCGGGCACTACAGCAACAGGTTCTGGTTCCGGTGCAATAGTTGGTGGTGGCGCAGCTATTGGTGGAGAAGTTGTCATCGGTGCGGGAACAGCCATTGTTGGAGGTTCGGCAACGACAACAGGTTGTGGTTCTGGAGCGCTAACGGCGGTAGGGGGCAAAGGAGCAACTTCTGGTGCCACCTCTGGAGGTGCTGTAACCACAATTGGTTGTACTTGTACCAGTGGTTCTGGAGCAACTAAAGGAGGTACTTCCGGGAGGACATCAGGCGCAACTGTCGGGGCGGCGGCAACTGTTGGCGCAACTGTCGGTGCAGCAGCAACCGTTGGTGCAACAGTCGGTGTCGCAGCAGTGCGTAAGTTAAAACCACATTGACCGCAGAAGGATGCATCTGCCTGCACGGATGCCCCACAACTTGGACAGCTAACAGTAGCTGGCAAGGGGGTATAGCAAGCTTCACACTGGACAGCTCCGTCTGGGTTAGGGTGATTGCAGTTTGGGCAGACGATCATGGAAATAAACCTTTTTCTAGGTCAGAGTTCAAGATTTTGGGTATCAAGCAGAGGGTATATTACTCTAGCTTCCGATTTTAGCAACTACTCCTAATGGGGTGGCTATGCTGGCATGTTCTCAAAGTCTATTAATACATGGTAAAACCTCATATATTAATAGCGACATTGTCCTTTAGCGACGTACCAGTTCTCTCATCATTTGATAGATAGAGAAAAGCGAATAATATTCCTGATTTCCATACCCCCGCATTGATGTGTCGATGTCTCACTAGATATTTCACCAAAGGAATTTGGGAACTTTGCTCGGTAAACTTATTGGTTCGTAGTTGCCTGTTCCTAGAGAGATGCACGTAGACAGTGCGACTACACACCAGACTCAGAGGAATCGCGTAGCTTGCTTCAGTCTTGCTAGGTGATATTCTCAGAGAAGTCACGGGTTTGTACTTACCAGTTCCACACCCTCGCGAAGCCTTCTCTAAGAGGAGAGTGAAGTTGCGATCGCGTCTATGGTAAGTGAATATTATAAATTACGAGTTATTCCAGTTTGCTTATTGGAGAACCTTTTGGCGTGCTTTTTCAGATTTTCCTGTCTCCCTTCAGCCTGGATGAAGTACGTAGTTCAAAGTATTAAAATTTAATGCATCAAACAAAAAATTAATACTTAGCTCGCAAATTTCAGCATTTTCCTTTTATTGTTGTAATTCGCTACCTGCTAAACTATCTAGCAACCACCAAAGTTCTCCTTGGGGTTGAATTAAGCGTGATGGATAGGTAAAGTCGTCGGCAACAGGTGCGAAAACTTGGGCTAAAGCTGGTCGTTTATTTGCCCCTGCCACTACAAACATAACGCACCGTGCGGCGTTGATGAATGGGTATGTGAAAGTTAGACGCTGACTGCTGTCTTTGTTGCCAACTGTCACTAATTTATCTGTGACTTGGAGGGCTGCTGTGTGGGGGAATAGGGAAGCTGTGTGAGCATCGTCTCCCATCCCTAGTAAAACTACATCCAGTGCGGGAAACTCGCCCGGTTTTACTTGAAAAAAGGCTTGTAGTTCTTGTTCGTGTTTTGCGGCTGAAACTGCTGGATTACCATCTAAAGTCGGCATGGCATGGATATTTGCCGCCGGAATATTCACTTGATCTAACCATGCCTGACGCGCCATTTTTTCATTACTGTCTGGATGGTTAGGTGGTACATAGCGCTCATCTCCCCAAAATATGTGAATTTTGTCCCAAGGTAAGTTCTGGGTGGCGATCGCTTCATACAATGGTTTAGGGGTGCTTCCTCCTGATAAGGCAATTGTAAACATACCCCTTTCTTTGATTGCTACTTCTATTTTAGCCAGGATGATTTGCTGCGATCGCATAATCAAGCTAGCTAAGTCTGGCAAAATCTCAATTTTTTTACTCATACAATCATCATCAAATTGCAGGCTTCCAGGAATACGATAACGAAATTATCCACGTTTCTGGGATTTGTTCCTGAAATTTTTAATTAATCGCAGGTTATGGCAGATTGTTTAGTAAGAGTCAATACAAGTTCGAGATCAAAACTACAGAAATCAGAAATTGCAGATGAAGAGTAGCAAATTCACTTCTCTATCCGGTGTACTATTTCTTGAACTATTTTATTAGTACAAATAGTATACTATTCAATTAATTGAATACACCTCTGAATTAGTTTTGACTCGGTTTCTCGATTTATACATATGGCAAATATATGGCAATTTCCCATGCAATTTTGGCAGTTTTATTAGAGTCATCCTGTAGCGGTTATGACTTATCCAAACAATTTGCCGGTTCAGTGGGTTTTTTCTGGCACGCAACCCAACAGCAAATTTACCGGGAATTAACTAAGTTACAGGAGCAAGGATATGCGAGCGCAGAAGTAATTCGCCAGGAAGGAAGACCGGATAAAAAGGTACTTTCAATTACGGAGACAGGAAAGGATTATTTGCGTAACTGGATTCAGGAACCTTTGGATGTTAGTCCATTCAAAGATGAGCTACTGGTAAAAATTTTTGCAGGGGAACTTGTACCTAAAGTCACGATTATCAAGCAGTTGGAGAATCATTACATTCAACACAAGGTAACTTTAGATACATATTTATCAATAGAAAATCAGTTTTTTGCGGAACCAAATAATTTATCTTTAGCTGAAAAATATCGCTACCTGACATTACAAAAAGGGATTAGCCATGAGACTGAATGGTTAGCATGGTGCGATCGCGCGATAAAATTTTTGTGTGAGGATGAATCACCAGATTAAATTAATTTACATTTATTTATTATTTATATTTAATTTACAAATTAATTTACAAATTGGCGGTTTCTCCTTCTGTTGTCATCACTGTGACATTCTCACCTAACTTTGGTTCTGTCCCTGCAATTAATCGCTGAATATTACTACGATGGCGAATGATTACATATAATCCACCGGCAACACCAAACAAAATATAAGCTAAAGGTTGATGCAGCAAAATCATAAATATGGAAACGGCTACAGCCCCAGAGATGGAACTCAGCGAAACAATCCGCGAGATTGCTACAACCACAGCAAAAACACCAAAGGTTGCTAAACCAACTTGCCAATTCATCGCTAATAAAATACCCAAGCTTGTGGCAACAGATTTACCTCCAGTAAAGCCAAGAAATATTGACTTACTATGTCCGAGGACGGCAAATATCCCCGCCAGTGTCACCATCCAAGATTGCCAAATGTCGATATTTATTGTTTGGGGAATTAGGTTATAACTTGGTGCTAATTCAAAGAACCAGTAAACTAGAAAAATTGATAATACACCTTTTAAACAATCTACTAGTAAAACAAAAGCACCTGGTCCTTTTCCTAAAGTTCTTAAAACATTAGTTGCACCAGTTGAGCCAGAACCAACTTCACGGATATCAATACCTTTTAATAATTTTGCTGCTGTGTAACCAGTAGGAATCGAACCCAATAAATAGGCGGCAACTAAAATTATTCCACACAAACTTAACCAAATAAGCATATTAAAAGGGAAAGGGAGAAACAAAAGAGAAAGGAGAGAACAACTGATTAAGGAATGTGAATCAAATAAAGTGCAAAAATAACGCCCCATTTCATATTTATTCAGAATTGCAAGTTATTCAATTCCAGTTCCTAAGAAGTAATTAATAATTAACTAACTACGATTAACTATGATTAACTATTAATAATCATCATCGTAACTATTGCGTATTGTACGCGGATCAGGTGCAAATGCTAACCACAGAGGGAATTGTAGCAGTGCAAGGCTGATTTGGTCTTCGGAATCGTCAATAATGATAAAAGGCATCTGCTTGGCTTTGAGCAGTCTATCAGCTTTTTGGGCTACTGCTTCTGCTGTCTCAAATATGACAACACCTCCATCAGGGGCAAAGTCTGGACGACCTATCCCCAAACAATCTTGTAAACCACGTCGCCATTCACCGAGACGTTCTGGAGTGCCTGTTAATACTAAAGTGCGAACGCGATCGCCGTAGAGTTTATGGAGGATGGAGATAGCAGCTGAGGCAATCAAAATATTTTGCAAGCGACTTCCCATTGTCCGCAATGCACCTCTTCCGCCTTGGGTGAAAAACCAATTGGAGATTCTTTCGGCATGGACAGGTTCAAAGGTGCGACGCAATTGCCATACAGGACCATAATAATCTGGTTTTGTCCGATATTGGTCGATTAAACGGCGAATTTGTTTGGTAGTGTCTTGAAATTGTTGTTGGGCAAATTGTATGGGAGTACCCAGAGATTCGGATTCTGTATTTCTGGTTTCGCGGATTTCTCGTCTGGGAGGTTGTTCAGGTTCTGGTTTGGCGACACTTCCTAGTTGAAGTTGTTCGGCAGCCGCCGCTAAATCCTGTAAACTACCCGTGAGATAATCTTTGAAACCTTGAACTCTAATTGCTAAATCTTGGGAAGCACCAGCAAATGTAGTTCGCATTTCATTGCGAATTCGCTCTTGTCGGCGTTCGAGTTGTTCAATGGAAAGTTGTAGTGCTTGTTTGCGTTGTTCGAGTTGGGAAAGCGCCTCTTGAATAACTTTTCCCATTGTCGCTTGTGTTTCACTCAGTTGCGATCGCAAGTTGGCAATTTCTTCTTTGAGGGCTGTTTCTGTACGTTGCAATTCGGCAATTCGTTGAGATATTTCTTGCTCTGCGGAATGGGAATTGGCAACATCTGTCTCAGAATCACTGCCCAATTGCGCCACTGTTTCAACAACTGCATTCTCTGGATTTTGTGTAGATAATTCTGATTCAGATGGCATTAATGACTCTGTACTATTTTCTTGTTGCTGATTGCTAGGTGTTTCTACTTCTGTTTGCCCTAAATATTCTTCTGTTGGTTTTGGGGCTTGGAATTCGTCTCCGTTCATAAATATTTTAAATTGTTAACGATTAATAATTGCCAATAGGAAATATTTAATTATTTTACTTAACGACTCCTGATTTTTGTCTACTCTAGCCGAAAAGATTCAACAATCACTATTACCCCTCTCCCAAACTAATTACTTCTGTGGACAACGTTGTTCTAAACAAATTTTTAATGTTTTTGGATCAAAAATAATTGGTAAAAAGTGAATACTTTTGATTTCCTTAAAATAAAACAAAATAGGTACTGGATGCCAAAATATTCGCCAATTTTCCCATTCTCGGTAAGGAAAACTCCGAATCAGTGTTTCACCGCGATAAACCTCTAAATCGGTAGCGGTAAATTTCAACCGAATAATTACCGACTGAAACATTAAAAACAAGCCAAGTATCGCGAATATGCCTCCAATCCAAGGATTGACTAACAAAAGAGGTATTCCAGCAAACACTAAAACCAAAGGGATATTGTAACTCGGTTTGAGTTCAACAGTTGATAGCTTATCGGGAGTGAGGGAAGTAGTCACGTTTTTAAATCCTGGTTATTCACAAACATCATTATTTTAAGGTTAAAGGGAAAATAAGGAGGGAAATCAGGATATCCATCTCTGTTTTCATTAACTTTAATTATTTTCCCTATTTTTTAAAATCCTTGTTGCAATGCACTACCTTGTCCTTGAAACATTACGGCTGATAGGAAAAAGTTAAAAACAAAAATAAGTAGTAAAGATGTCACCACAGCAGCAGTGGTGGATTGTCCAACTCCTTTGGCTCCTCCTGATGTTGTCATTCCCCAGTTACACCCCACTATGGCAATTAAAATGCCAAAACAACAGGCTTTGAGCATGGCACTCAGAATATCCGAAATATCTAAAAAACTGCGGGCGGAATCTAAAAATACTGAATCCGCGAGGTTATATACATTTGTGGCAATGATTAAGCCCCCAAGCATTCCCGTCACTAACGACAGCAGCGTTAAAATTGGTAGCATAATCACACAGGCAATCACGCGAGGAATCACCAGATAGTCAATGGGATCGGTTTTTAACATTAAGAGTGCATCGATTTGTTCGGTGACTCGCATCGTGCCAATTTCTGCGGCAAATGCTGAACCAACTCTGCCGGCGACAATCACAGCAGTTAAAACTGGTGTTAATTCCCGCGTTAAAGCTAATGCTAATACGCCACCGACAATATTCCCGGCTCCAAAGGCGATAAATTCCCGCGCTACTTGAATTGTGAATACTGCTCCCACAAATACAGCAGTTAACAGTGCAATAAGCAGCGAATCAGGACCAACCGCCGCCATTTGTTCAAACGTGTTACGTCGATGGATTTTTCCTCTGGTAAGGTGAAATAGCACCTGCCCGGTGAGAAAAAGCGCTGATAGCAAGCGCTGGCTCCATACTCCTAAGCTAGATTTAGATTTTGTCTCGCTCAATTTGATTTTTACAAGCTAACTCGGTAACTGCCGTCATAATAGCGAATTTCTACTGCTTTTTTGCTGGTTGTGAGTGGTTAATAGTTAATGGATTATGGTTATGGGTAGATATTATGGGTATTGGAATCATTCTTCTTGCTTCGACTCCCAATGCTTAATTTAAGTTAAAGCTATTCTCAGAATTTCAAACTTCTTAATGCCAGCCTGTGAGTTTCTACAAGAGGGGTGACACCACCAGGAGGCTTTGCTCGATAAGGGTTATATCTGTTTGACACTGAAAATATTTAGGTAAACATCTTCGGAAAAATTATTGAGCTATTTTAATTAAAATTTAAGATTTTTGAATAATTGACTGAGAGTGGACAATCCAACTTATCTTAGTAAATGACGAACCAGGATAACGGCTATTTTGTTTTTAAGGAGCCTTGCCTGCAATGACAATACTCATTAATTTCCTTCGATCGCTCGCTTTGACAATTATTTTTAGTTTCGTCGCCCCTCTGATTTTCATTGGTGCGGTTTTAGTCGCTTTGTCGCTAATTAGTTATGTTCCCGGCTTGCAGAATCTTACAGGCGCGATCGCCAATCTAATTTTACAGTTTCTCGCCACTTTCGGCGGTGGCAGTTCTTTAGAGGGAACTATCACTATTGGATTAACTTGTAGTTTTGTTGGTGTCTTGTTTGATACCTATGTTCATTATCGGTATCAGATTTTGCGTTTGGATTCTTAATTTTAAGGATATGGGCAAACAACAAATTTGCTGTTCTCGTAACCGCAAAAATATCAGGTTTTGCTGATGAGTTGACAACCAAGATTCTTTGGAAGTGGCGCTGATTAGACATTTTCTCACTCCTTGATTGTGCATGAATTTATTTGGCTTGGGTTTTCTTGTTTAATTTTTGATTATTTTGAATTATTTTGAATACTCTTGTGAATCCTGTGGGCAAATAGACCCTTGCTTAGTTCTGTCTGAAAAATTGCCAAGCCCATACACTCAAACTAAACACCTGAAAATTCTTACTATAATAAATACAGTGGTTTATTGATTTAGGAAAATCCAATTAAATCATAATCATTAAATATACTTGTCTGTTGAGAATTGTTAATTCGTTATACAGTCATTTGCTGATGCTTTAGGCATCTGAGATTAAATTTGTTACGAGGTTTTTTGACTGCTCATGGTTTGGCCCTTTAAACCCAGGTTTAGTAAACAGATTGCTCGAATTGAAATTACAGGTGCGATCGCTAGTGGAACACGCAAGCGAGTATTAGAAGCCCTGAAAACAGTTGAAGAGAAGAAATTCCCAGCCCTCTTGCTCAGAATTGATAGTCCTGGTGGTACCGTTGGAGACTCCCAGGAAATTTATAGCGCTCTGAAAAAGTTGCGCGAAAAGACGAAAATTATTGCAAGTTTCGGAAATATATCGGCTTCTGGTGGCGTTTATATTGGTATGGGCGCACATTACATTATGGCAAATCCTGGTACAATTACGGGAAGCATTGGTGTAATTTTACGCGGTAATAATTTAGAAAGATTATTAGATAAAATCGGTGTTTCTTTCAAGGTGATTAAATCTGGTCCCTATAAAGATATTTTATCGTTTGACAGAGAACTCACTGAAGCCGAACAACATATTTTGCAAGAACTCATCGACACAAGTTATCACCAGTTTGTGACGACTGTTGCTGAAGGTCGAAATTTGCCACCAGAAACGGTGAGAAGTTTTGCTGACGGACGAATTTTTACTGGGCAGCAAGCCTTAGAATTAGGTGTTGTAGACCGTTTAGGAACTGAAGAAGAAGCTCGTCGTTGGGCTTGTGAGCTTGTAGAACTCGATCCTGACAAAACTCTTTCTTTTACAATCGAAGAACGCAAACCTCTAGTCAACCGCATCCTTTCTGGAAACAGCCAAGCGAAACCAAGTCTAATTAGTTCCAGCATGGATTGGTTAGACTTTGAAATGTCAACTAGCGGCTTACCTTTGTGGCTGTACCGTCCCTAAATTGATTGCATTTGTTGATTTGATTTAAGAGCGATATCTACATTTTTAGGACTTACGCAAAGAAACCAGGTTTCTGGCTTCACGTGCGTAAGTCTTGGTTTTTTAACTTCTTCCATGTAATTAATTTACCTAATCCATCAGGGGTTGTATTTTTATTCCTGTCCAAACAAGGCTTTGAGCTTTTGAGACTGGTTAGAAATAAAGCCCTTATTTTTTGCCGGATGGCAACACATAATACCAATTCACAATACTCGCTCCGCGAGAAGCTAAAGCTACGCAAG
>NZ_JAYGHN010000027.1:0-54954 GCF_034931845.1 Calothrix sp. UHCC 0171 | reverse complement strand
TATAAGATAAATCTCCGTGTCTCTCCATCTGTGCGTCCCCGCGTCACCATCTGTTACTTTCTTTCGGAGAATTGGTATAATCCCTTCCCCAGTTCACGTGAAATTACAAATTAATACGAGTTTTCACTTACGTATATACAAAATAGAATAAAAGTTGAATATAAGTAATAATTATTTAAAAAATTAAAATATCTAATGATTGCCAAAATGGCAACATGTCATCCTGGGATTTCGGTATTTTTAATAATGTCAAAATCTTGAATATTTCATCAAAAAGTTCCATCAAGCGTGATTTCCCGTAAATAACTGAAGCAGAAAAAGTACGTATTTATACTGATAAATATTAAGATAATATGAAAGAAAAGCGCTATCAGGTATGACCGTATGTTAATTCTGGTAGTTGAATGAATCACTCCCAAGGGTGATGTAAAAAATGGAGTTAATACTGTAGTATTCCTTTTGTGAAGAAAAATAACAATCTTCACAATTTACTAAGTGAGATTACCGTTTTCGTAACTATTGCGGAAGCGTCTCGAAATCAGTAGCCAATTGAGAAAAAGACCAAAATTTGATCCAATTCTCAACTTGCAAACACTCTTTTAGTAGAGCTAATTAATAAACCAGTTAAGACAAATGAGCCATAAAACAAGGGGTGCTACCGAGCTTATGGTTATGAGTTTAAGAATGACAATTGCAATTATCTTTTTTATGGGCGCACATTTTCTCTTGCCCCGGATTGCAGATGCCTCAAAATCTGACCATGCAGCAACAAGTAATTCCACTACCACTAAGATAAATTACCAAATTTGGCAGCTAGCTCCACTACAGTCTCAATTTCACAACGAGTTCCAACCACCCAATTATGGTGGTCCTGATAGCGAATACGGAAGCGGCACAAGGTAGCTATGGCAATGATCCGTAATATCTTGCGGCGGAGACAAAAATTACTCTTAATTATCAGTGATTTATAATTACCCCTCCATAGAGGATTTAAACCAAATATTGTTTTCCACTAATGTGTGTGCTTCCCATTCCCTCACTGGTTCAGGAAAATCAAGTCGAAAATGTCCACCTCTACTTTCCGTTCTGAAGGCAGCACTTTTGAGAATTAGATAGGCGATATCTAGAAGGTTTTGAGTTTCTGCCCATAATCGCAAATATTTTTCCACATTAGACATCTGACTAGACTCTGGAAAAGTCGCAGAATCTCCTGGAAGCAGGGCATTTATAAACTGGGTAATTGGTAATGCCGCAAATTCATGCCGCCAAGTAACTGTCTGCGCGATCGCATCTTCCATAATTTGCTGTTCTCGACAAATACCTGCACTTTGCCACATCAGTCGGGGAATATTGATACGCAAGTCTTCAAGATATGTTTGCATTTTCAGATATTCAGTCGGGGAAATATCAAAAGTTGATATTTGAGCAGAGGATTTAAGTGCGATTACCTCTTCACGCATCGCCAATACTTCCGGCTCGATATTTGCCATTTGCGCGCCAAAGACAATACATTCCAACAAAGAATTACTCGCTAGTCGATTAGCTCCATGTACCCCCGTGCTAGCTGTTTCCCCGACTGCATAAAGTCCAGGAATATTAGTGCTGTTGTTCAAATCGGTGACAATCCCTCCCATCCAGTAATGGGCTGCGGGAGCGACAGGAATCGGCTCGGAAAACACATCTATCCCCCAACGCTGGCAAACCTTGACAATATTCGGAAAGCGGTGGCGGATTTTGTCAGCAGGGATAGGACGCATATCCAACCAAACATTCGCCGTTGCCAGGTCTGGGGCTGTTTTTTGGAGGTGATTGAAAATAGCTCGACTGACGACATCACGAGGTGCTAATTCGCCAGCTTCATGGTAGTCAAACGCGAAACGTCTCCCCGCATCGTCAACTAAATATGCGCCTTCACCCCGTACAGCTTCGCTAATTAGAAAACGGTCTGCACCAGGTTTAGTCAGGGCAGTCGGATGGAATTGGACAAACTCTAAATCGCGTAAAATTCCTCCATGTCGCCAAGCGATCGCCACTCCATCCCCCGTACTTACCGCAGGGTTAGTTGTTTGCGCGAATACCTGACCGCCGCCTCCAGTTGCCAGGACAATGGCTGCTGCTTTTACCCAAATGATGCGACCTTGGTAAAATAGGCTAATTCCCTGACAGCGTCCTGTGGTTGGGTGCAACCATAATGACAGAGCCAGTGCTTGTTGAATAACTTGAATATTGGGGCGTTTGAGAACTTGCGTGGTTAGGGTTGTTGTGACTTCACGCCCAGTTGTGTCGGCAGCATGAAGTACACGATGGCGCGAATGAGCCGCTTCCAGAGTTAGGGCTAAATTTTGACCACTACGGTCAAAAGCGACACCAAGATTGACCAAAGATTGCACGCAAGCGGGGGCATGTTCAGCGAGAAATTCGACAGCTTGGCGATCGCATAAACCAGCACCAGCCAGTAAAGTATCTTCAATATGTAATTGTGGTGAATCTTCGGGAGAAACGGCGGCAGCGATGCCACCCTGTGCCCAATCACTAGCAGACAGTGACACAGTTTCTTTGGTGATTAAGCCAACTCGCAGGCTTGGGGGTAAGCACAGTGCGGTATAGAGTCCAGCCGCACCCGCACCAACTACTAAAACATCAAATTGATCGGGAATATTTTGTTCAGACAAGGTGAGCAATCGGGGATGGGGCAATGGGTACTCATTCAATGGGCAGTGGGCAATGGAGAGGGTGGCAGTAACATTGGTAAGAAGTGATTTATATCACTACAATTTTCCAATCCTATCGCTCGATTCCCGGTTCCTAATGCCCTATGCCTTAAAATTTATCGGTAAATACCGTTGTTATAACGATCATCTCCTTCAGTGAAGACACTTTTAACTTCTGTAACGGTAAAGTTATCGAAGTTATTTTGCAAAATTTGCTTTTGTCGTTCGCTCAATCCTTTGATGTTCAAAATGTCATCTACTTTATCGTAGGGAGCATTTTGGACAATTTTGCTGGCAAGGGTTGGATAAAGTCCAGGAAAGCGCTGAAAAGAAGCAATATTGGTATTATTTAAATCGATTTTTTTACCATAAACTTCCGCCAACGCATCATCTGCCCGATTTCGCAACTCTTTGACTTCCTCAACTGCGAGAACAGGTACAGATTGCCAAGAAAAATGGTCAAATGTGCTAGCTTGAGCGGGTTGAGCGGTTCCCAACCAACCCAAAGATGCTACCAACAAACTCAGCATTGATAATAAACGCGCCAATCGTTTCACGATGTTTCCACCTCTTTCCATCGAACAAAGAACAAATAACGAGTGACAAACTTCTATAGTTCAATCAAAAACACAGCAGTTATCAGAAACTAATATACAGCGAATTAACACCCAAAACACTTACAGGTTACGGGTTTGACTATATTTGTGACAAAAAATTAACTAAATCTCACAATTTAGCCGTGTTTTATGGCATTTGTGTCCAATTATGGAGTTATGAAAATAACTATAATTTTAAGCAAAAATAGCAGCTATTAGAAATAGCGCATCAACCAAAATCGTACTTAAAACAGCACCACCAAAAGCATACCAATGATTTTCCTGTCGAGCCAAAGGTAAAATTCCGACTGATAACAGCAAAACTCCCAAAATTAGTGCCCATAATTGTCCTAAAGGTGTCTGCACCTGTACCAGAGCCGCTTGTAAAATTGATGGTACAACTTCTACCTCGACGTTCATGATTTGCCGCCAATAGGGCATTAAGTTTGTTAAATAAAAGTAAATATCAGTTAAGACTGTACCAAATAGCGAACCTAAATAGAACCAATTACCAACTTTGCCCCAGTTTCGCCACAAACACCACAGGGCAAATGGCAATCCCATCGATTCTACAGGCAAATGCCATAGGGGTTCCCAACGCAACCAACCCCAATAAATCGAACCCGTTAACCAACTCCAGCTAAAACCAAAGAGTAAATCCCCCCAAACATATGTTTTGTTACGGGACATTAAGAATAAACTCAGCCAAAGCCAAAATCCAGTCAAGCCAACACTTACCCAAGGCATAGCTCTGACTAAAGGTGCTTCGATAAAAACTGGCACCGTCACTAAAAACACGGAAACACTGAAAATGAAAAGAGATAAAGGGGGTGTTAAAGAAGTAGGAGGGAAGAGGGGAGCAAGGGAAGGAGACAAAGGGATGAATGCAAGTTCTGTCTCACATTCTTGTATATCTTCCTTAGCTGTTTCGATGATTGGGGTAGAAGTTGTGTATGGAGACAAGGATGTATTCACCAAAGTGGTATCTAGTAAAATTTTTAATTTTAATATTTGTTACTTAACTTTATCTTATTTAAGATACCACTATCACAGAATCCCCTCCTGGGGCATTTTTATTGTACGTGATATTCAGGTTGGCTGGAATATTTGGGAGACGAAGTTAGGAATTTACTTCCTAGGCAAAGACATAGCGATTTTTACCCATGTGCTTGGCACGATACATGGCAGAATCAGCTTGTTTAATTAATGTTTCCGAGTCTTGGCTATTAAAAGGGTAAATACTGATACCAATACTTGCCGAGACTCTAGCGATATTATTTTCTAAAACAATGGGTTCTGTGACAGTTAACAGGATTTTTTCCGCAACTTTAGCAGCCACTTCTTCCTTGGGTATTGCACGGAGAATGATGGTAAATTCGTCACCACCAAGGCGAGCAACGGTGTCGCTAACACGGAGGATATTATTTAGTCGGGCGGCAATTGTGACTAATAAGCGATCGCCCATTTCATGTCCCAAGGTATCATTGACTTGTTTAAACCCATCTAAGTCAATAAATAAGAGGGCTACCATCAAATCATTGCTTTTTGCCCAAACTAGGGATTCACCAAGTTGTTCGGCGAATAATTTGCGGTTGGGTAAACCGGTGAGGGGGTCATGATAAGCTAAATAACGCAGGCGGTCTTCTTGTTGTTTAAGTTCGTTATTGGAACGGAATAATTCCGCCGCCGCACGTTTTAGTTCTTCTTCTATTTGCTTACGTTTGGTAATATCGCGAATTATCCCCACCAAAAAATAATTGCCCGCAGCATCTTTGTGAAGTGACCTTTTTGTGGCAATTGAGTAAGTATTACCTCTAGCATCGGTAAACTCTTCTTCAACTTCATGGGGTTGTTTGGTTTGCAAAACTCGCTCATCGGAAGCCCGAAAAGTATCCGCTTGATGTTTTGGGAAAAAATTATAATCTGATTTTTCTAATAAAACTTCTTTGGGATAACCAATAAAATCACAATAAGCTTCGTTTAAGACAATCCACTCATGTTTATTATTCTTGACAAAAACAGGGTCAGGAATTGTGTTAATAACTTGATGTAAAAATTCCTTTGAGCGTTTAAATTCATCTTGGATGTAAGCTATTTGACAAGTTGCTGTAATTGTCGAACCCAAAATCGCCATTAGTCCCGGTATGATTGGTATCCACCAACCATCGAGAAAAACAATAAAGGCACAAACAGTAAACAAGCCACATAAAATTATAATTGTGGTAAAACTGGTAGTAATGCTTTTGATTCGCCATCTTGCAATTGCACCCAAATAGGCACACACAATAATCCACAAATATTCTAGGGAATTTGACCAAACTTTGATTAACGGTCTACCATCGATCGCAGCAGTAATTAACTCATTCGTAAAATGTGCCTGTAACTCTACGCCCGCCATTACCCTGGCTGTACCTATCAAGGGACTGGAAAAGGGAGTCTGGACATAGTCCCGTAGGGAAGGCGCAGTCGAACCAATCAAAATAATGCGATCGCGAATCCAATTTTCCGGTATCCTGTCTGCTAAGACATCACGTAATGAAACTTTACGGAAACCCCAAGGTTCAGGTTTACAAGTTTCGCAAGCAGCTTTGGAAAAATTCGAGACAATTTGATAGCCTTTATTATCAGCATCGATATAGGAACCGTCAGATGGCTGAAAGCGTTGAAATACTGCTTTTCCTAATTGTAAAGATTTTAAATTTTGAGCAGCAGCCTGGGGAGTAATATTATAGAACCGGAGATATTCCTTGGCTACTTTTAATGAAAAACTTTCGTAAAGTTGATTATCTATGTGCCAATAAAGCAAATTTCGCCTGATTTTACCATCTGCATCCAGGACTACATTATTAAAACCAACCCGATTTTTATCTAAATCTTCAGGTGGTGACACTCGCTTTTCTTCATTCTGCGATAAGCTCTCAATGCCGATGACATTAGTTTTTTGGAAAGCAGCAGCTAAATCTTCTTTGCCATTGCCAACTTTTAAGTCCCGATAAATATCTAAGCCAATGACGCGAGGTTGGTACTGATCTAATTTTGTTAATAAATTAGCCAGTTTCTCATCCGGTAGAGGCCAAGTACCAACTGACCTCAGAGAGGGTTCGTCAATCTCTACAATTGTAATCCTTTCAGATGCTGGTTCCACAGGACGCATTTGAAAAAACCGATCTAAAGCAGCCCACTCAAAAGATTGTAATAAACCCAGCCACCTCAATCCCAGAATGCAGCCGGCAACGCCAACAGATGCAAGCAACTCCCTTTTTCCTTTTATCAGAGGTGGCTTTATACCTGAAAGTATGTTCCTCAGTTGCTTATCCAGGTGTTTACTCATTTTCATCGCCTATTTCTATCACCTAGTCGGGAGATTGCGTATCATCCCTCGATTATTTATTACCGCGAAATCGGCGCAGCAATAACTACAGGTGTATTGGCATCTTTGGGGTTTTGTCAACATCACGATTCAAGCAGACCGCCGCATCTCATCTTCTCACATTGGTGCAAACCCAAATGAAAATAATTTTAATTATTAGTAACCACGTAATAATATTTAATATCTTAAGCTTCTTAAGCTAAAAGTTGCAAATCATGAATTGAAAATAATTGATCAAGTCCAGCTAATTAGTTATCAGATGCACAGCAGGATGGTTTCCACGGGAACCAAAAAAAGCTACATATTTTCAGAGAATAACTTAATAGCAGCAAGTAGAAAAAAATCACTTGACCTTTATGAACTAATCGAATAACGTAGGCGATTAGGTTTAGTTTCTTCAGAAAAAATATGAATAAGAAATTCATTCTCTCTCTGCTTTCGAGTTCGACTATTTTCACCTCATTTATGTCAACTTTAGCTATTATTAATCCTGCCTATGCAATGGAACAGAAATTAATCCACACGCAAGATAATAGCACCTGTATTACTAATCCCCATGGTGGTCATAATTTTATCTGTATTCGCGATACGGACAGAAGTTCAAATGCCAAACCGATAACTTCTACAATCGTTGCTGAAGGTAAATCGGATATCAATGTAGCATTGCTAGATTTTACAGAAGAAGAAAGCGATGCCGCAATTCAATTATTTGGTTGTGATTGTCCTTTTTGTCTCAATTCCTTACGTCAATTGCGCGGTACTGGGAATTTAGTTTACTAGTGAATTTTATATCTCCAACTAACTAAATATAAAAAATAGAGACGTTAGATACAACGTCTCTACATTAATGAAGTAAATGAACAAAAATATCTAAAAATTATAACTTTGTCCCGCACTCAGGACAAAAATTATTACTTGGTTGATTCTTGGCGCTGCAATTACTGCAATAAACAACTTCCACATCAACTTTTGGTGTTTGTTTCGGCAAACCAATCATTTGGGCATTACTCTTGCCTGGTGCAACCATTGGATAACAGTTTTCATCCTTGGTGACGCGAATATCCATGACAACGGGACCATCATGCGCTAACATTTCTGCGATCGCATCTGCTAATTCTTCCCGCTTCTCGACTACCATACCCTTGATACCATATGCCTGACACAGCAATTTAATATCTGGCATTCCTACTTCCATGTTGGATGAAGAATAACGTTCACCGTAAAATGCTTGCTGCCACTGCCTTACCATCCCTTGCCAGCCGTTGTTTAAAATCATTGTCTTGACTTTTAAACCATACTGTGCAAGAGTTCCTAATTCCTGTAGGCACATTTGGAAACTAGCATCACCACTAATACAAACCACATCTTCCTCAGGGAATGCAGCCTGTGCGCCGATGGCGGCGGGGACACCAAAACCCATTGTTCCCAAGCCAGCACTGGAAATCCAGCGACGGGGACCATTTTTGAGGAATTGGGCTGCCCACATTTGATGCTGTCCAACATCAGTAGTGTAGAAAGCATTGGGTGCTTGATGAGCGACTTCAACAATTGCTTCCTGGGGAGAAATACTGTCGGGATAATGGGATGGAACGAGAGGATATTCTTCCTTCCAACGGTTAATTAAATGTAACCATTCCTCTGTTTGTTTGGCAGATTCCTTAACCCCATCTTCCTTACATCGCTTCAGCATGTCTTTTAAAACTTTGCGGACATCGCCAACGATGGGAACCTCAGGAACCCGATTTTTTCCAACTTCTGCGGGGTCAATATCTATATGTATGACCTTAGCACGGGAAGCGAATTCATCCAGTTTACCCGTAACGCGGTCATCAAATCTGGCTCCCACACAAATTAATAAATCGCAGTCGGTGACAGCAAAATTGGCGTAAGCCGTACCATGCATTCCCAACATACCCAGAGCAAGAGGATGATGTTCGTCAAAAGCACCAATACCCATCAAAGTGGTGGTGACGGGAATATTGAATAATTCAGCTAAGTGTTTAATTTCCTCATGTGCCGCAGATGCGATCGCGCCTCCACCAACATACAATAATGGGCGACGACTTTCTCTAATTAAGCTAATTGCGGCATTGATTTGCCGGGGATTTCCCTTCACTGTGGGACGATATCCAGGTAACTTCACCTTACCGGGTTCTACAGGAATATAATCAAATTCTTCCAGTGCTACGTCCTTGGGTACATCAATTAATACAGGACCCGGTCTACCTGTACTAGCAATGTAAAATGCTTCGGCAACAATCCGGGCAATATCTGCGGTATCACGGATGATGTAGGAATGCTTGACTATTGGTAAGGTAATCCCGTAGATATCGGTTTCTTGAAACGCATCAGTACCAATTGCCGGTCGAGGTACTTGTCCTGTGACAATCACCATTGGAATCGAATCCATATAGGCGGTGGCAATACCCGTTACCAAATTTGTCGCCCCTGGTCCCGAAGTACCAAAACACACACCAACTTTACCAGTTGCACGGGCATAACCATCGGCTGCATGGGCTGCACCTTGCTCGTGTCTAACAAGAATGTGCTTCATCGGACTTCCTGATGATTCGACTTTGTACAAATCATCATAAATAGGTAGAATTGCACCGCCGGGATAGCCGAAAATATATTCAACACCGTGACGTTGCAGACTATCAAGTAATGCAAAACCGCCGGATGCACGTTGCGGTTTGGTGACAGCCTTAGAAATCGAAACAATACTCGACTGAGATAACTCTTGGGTTGGGACAGGACTCATGGGGGAACGCGAGCGCACAGTTAAACCTCACGCAATAGCTAAACTAACTCTGATTTTTTGTATATTAGACTTCACTCTAATACTTTTTGTGTGCTATTTGCCAATTTTTGAAACAACAATTTAATCGCCTTAGCCGCTACTGGCGATCGCATTAGTCGAAGGTAAACCAGATGGTACAGCTGTGTGGCGTTGGTAAAGTTAGCAATTTTCTTGCTACTATATTTTAAATCATACAAAATTGATTATCATTATATTGCATGTCTGTAGCAAACATTATTGTCGTTGCTGGTTCATCTGGGGCTGGAAAAACTACCTGGGTTTGTCAACAGATACGAGATATCGCCGATGTTGACAAAATAATTTATTACAACCCTGGTACTGGGACTGTTCCCGTTGACCAAACCCGTATAGCATCTGAATTTCCTGATTTACAGGTCTTTGGCGATGCTCAACAAGTTGAATTTCTGAACCAAATACCTAAAGCAGATGCGGTTTTCATTGAATGGGGGTTTTATCTAGAGTTGGGAGCTGTAGCACAACTATTAGAAAATCTTACTTACCGTACCATAGCAGTCTTACCACTCGACCTCAAAGACTCCGAATACCATACTTGGGCGAAGGAGATTGTACGCGGCGCACCAATCCAAACCAACACTATTGAAAATTTATGGCGTGCGGCAAGCAACGGTCAAGTCATTGACGAAAACAGCTTAGAGGAATTTTGGTACGAAATCACCCACAGAGCTTATGGTATTATCACCCGTGCTAAAGGAATTTTTGACGTGAACGATGGTAGGTCACTTTATTGTGATTTTGTCGCTGGCGTTCCCCAAACGGATTTTCTGGAATTAGGCTTACCGCGCTACTTGGAAGGTAGACCTCAGCGTTTCAGTGGACTAGAAGTGGTGGGACAAAACTTGGATGAGGCAGCTTTAAAGCAAACATTATCAGATTGCTGTTTATCTGACGCGGCGATTTTGCAATACCAACAACAAGTAAAAGAGATTTTATTAGAGGGGGAACCAGTATGAAAATAGCCGTCATATCATGTATTCATGGCAATTACGAAGCCTTAGATGCTGTATTACTAGATATCGACCAGCACTCATGCGAAAAAATCTTTTGTGTTGGTGATTTGGTAGGATATGGACCGCATCCCAATGCAGTTGTTGCTCAAATTCGTTCTTTAGATATTCCCACCTGCCTCGGCTGTTGGGATGAAGATATTGTGGAAGGTTTGAATGCTTGCGATTGCAGTTATCCCTCCTTATTGGCAGAAAAAAGAGGAATACAGGCTCATGAGTGGACTAATAAGGAAATTTACCCAGAAAACCGTGAATTTTTAGCCAATTTACCCCATAGTCTCAAAGAGGAAAATTTGGCTTTTGTTCATGGTAGTCCTCATAGCAACCATGAATATTTGTTACCTGAACTCGACGCTTTTGTAGCATTAGAGCGAGTAATTTCCACAGATTCAGATGTGCTTTTTTGTGGTCATACTCATGTGCCTTACGCCCGGACTCTGGATGCTGGTCAGTTACATGTTAGTGTTGGCAGGGGAGAAAAAGCACAGGAAATCACTTTTGCATCTCCTCTCAAACGGATTGTGAATGTGGGTTCAGTGGGAGAACCCCGACATGGGCGACCGAATGCTACCTATGTGATTTACGACACAGATATCCAAGAAGTCAAACTGCGGGAAGTGGCTTATGACTATCAGAAAACCTGTGCGGCGATTATTGAAAAAGGTTTACCTGCAATTTTTGCTTGGCGTTTAGCGCATGGGTTGGAATATGCAGAACGGGCGGATGACCCAACTCATGTTTGTACAAGGTAATCTCTCTCCCCTCTGCGTTAAAAAAAAGATATGAATAAATGGGCAATTTTGAGTGGAATTGAAGCTAACTTAGCAGCTTACGAAGCTGTAATAGCTGACATTAAGCGTCAGGGTAATCAGGTAGAAGCTTTGTATATCTTAGGCGACTTAGTAGGGCCAAGACCAGAAGCCGAGAAATTAGTAGAACGAGTCTTAAACCCACGTCAGGGAGAATTAGAACCCCTGATTTGTAGGGGATGGTGGGAAGAGCAGTGTTTGATTTTGCATGGTCTGGGTCCGACTGGGGATACTCCTGAACTTATAGCAAAATATGGGGGTGATACAGTAAAATTACTATGGGATAGTGTATCGTGTAAGACTATTCAATGGTTGAGAAACCTTGACTTTGGTTTTTTTGAATTAGATTGTTTGTTAATCCACGGCTCAACGGTAAGTGTGGATGACGAACTGACTCCAGAAACTCCCCCAATTCAAATGCTTGATAGACTCTCAAGGATGCAAGCAAATAATCTGTTTTGTGGACGTTCTGGTTTAACTTTTCAGTATCAATTGCAAACTGGTTCTATTACTAGTGGACTCACAACTCTTGATAGCCAACGATCTCCCCAAACGCTTTTTGTGAATCCGCGTCAAGTAATTGGAGTGGGGAATGTGGGACGGACACCAGGTCAAGCAACTTATACTCTCTATAACCCCGGAACGAATCAGGTGGAATTCAAGACTCTGAACTACGGAAGTAGTAAGGGATTCCAAAGCCAGCACAAGGTTACAAAATCGAAATCTGGGGTTTAATTTACTTCTGCTAAACTTTTAAATAAAGGCACGAGGAAAGGTTCCATGAATACTGTTGTGCTTAATCTAGAACCGATCGCTCATTTAAGCGATGAGCAATTTTATCAGTTGTGTATTGCCAATAGGGATTTAAGCCTGGAAATGAGTGCAGCCGGAGAATTAATTATTATGCCACCAGTAGGAGGAGAAAGTGGAAATCAGGAAGCTGGACTAATCACCGACTTAGAAATCTGGAATCGTCAAGCTAAGTTAGGAAAAGTTTTTAGTTCTTCAACTATCTTTATCCTGCCAAATGGTGCAAAACGCTCCCCTGATGCTGCTTGGGTAAAGTTGGAGAGGTGGGAAGCTTTAACGCCAGAACAGCGAAAAAAGTTTCCCCCACTTGTACCTGATTTTGTAATTGAACTGCGTTCCGAAACAGACAGGCTTGCACCTATTCAAAGGAAAATGCAGGAATATATAGAAAATGGTTTGCGTTTGGGTTGGCTAATTAATCCTCAAGATCAGCAAGTGGAAATTTACCGACTCGAACAAGCTGTAGAAGTTATGCAAATACCAGCGATTCTTTCTGGAGAAGATATATTACCTGGATTTGAATTACAAATATAGGTAGACTTGCTTTGTTTTTTGAGATTTTAACTGGCTCAATAATCTCGCTCTTTGATGTGACAAAGATAGAAAATCCATCACCCCATCTCCCTATCTCCCCATCACCGCACTAAAGCCACTCACCTTGGAGTGTAAAAGCAGCCCAATAAAAGGGACTGCGAAATTCTGGATTTAACCACAGTTTGCGTTGTGCCTCCCGCAAGGCGGCAGTTGGTGTTTTATTTTGCTGCAACATCTCTTGATAAAATTCCTGCATCAATACCGACGTGCCTTCATCATTCACATTCCACAGGGAAACTACCACTCGCGCCGCCCCAGCATACATTAAGCCGCGTGTCAACCCCACTAAGCCTTCGCCATTGACATCTTTACCAAGTCCGGTTTCGCAGGCACTTAAAACGACTAAGTCGGCGGGATAGTTAATATTCCATATATCTTCTAAGCGTAAAAAACCTGGGATTGAGTCGCCCTGGCGATCGAATAAAGAAAGCACAATTCCCGATAACTCTGGTTTTTCGTAATTTACAAAGCCGTGGGTGGCAAAATGGAGAATGCGGAATTGATCGAGGCTATTGCTGGTTGCCGAGTTGAAATTAGCATCAAAACCGATCGCTTGCTTACGACTTGCTGTCGGCACTAGTTTTAAAATGGCTTCTGCTTCTGTGATTGTACCGGGGAGGCGAGTGAAAGCTCCCTGAGCTTGATTTCTGATTACAGTTTCGATTTGCGATCGCTCGGCTTGTTCAAATGCTGACATGTCAGTTGTTAATTTGGCAACTGTGGGATTGAGTTGTTTATTTTGCTTTTGAACTGCAACCCTTTCGTCGTTGGGACTGTAAACTGGATCGGCAAACACGGCTAATTTTTTGGGTGCAGGTTTACGGTTTGCGAGTTTTTGGCGTTGGATAGCGGTGGCTGATGCGGAGGGCAAATTGGCTATTTCATGGTTGAGCATTAATGGTTGGTAATTGAGTTGCCCTTGTGTTTGGGGAGTTTGGTTTACATCAGGTAATGCCGCAAAGGGAATATCTTGTAATGCACCATCGGCAACAATTACTAATCTTTTTCCTGGTAATTTCTTGGCAACAGGTGCCAGGATTATTTGGCTTAATTCATTTGCAGATTGAATGACTTCGGGGGGTAATTCATGGGGAGTTTGTATTCCACCTCGAAATTTTTGTGCAGTCTCTTCTATTTGTTTACGTCCCGGAAGTTGATAACTGGAGATAGAATTGGCTGTAATTGCCCAGAGATAGCTATGTTTTTGATCCAAAGAATAATGTAGTAGTAGAGTATTTTTGTCCAGTAGTTTTTGGATTTGCGGTAATTTGAGAATATCTCTGTTGGGTTTGGGATTGATGACTTTTTCCCGATCAGGATTTTGGGCGTGAATTTTGGCAGCAATGCGATTTTGTTGCTTAATAATGTTTTTAATTTCTTTTTGGGTTGCTGCAATTAGTTGAGTGGGTTGTTGGGGTTGGTTTAAGTAATGAGATAATATCTTTTCTTGCTCGTTATATTTTTCTTGCCAACGTTCTTCTTCCTTGAGTAAATTGGGGTCAATTCCCTTACACAAATTTGCCTTAGCGTCCCGTAAAAGTTCAATTAAACCCCTGGCGCGGGAACGTTCGGCGATGTGAACTGCTTGTGCGTCATAACCTTGCTTGGGGTTTTGCTTATGGAGTTGCATCAACAAGTCGATATAAAATTTGTAGTAACCTTGAACTGAGGCAAAGTAGGCACTACGTTGGTCTAGGTTAGTATAATTTTTACGTAAATCTTCAATAATTGCGATCGCGGCTTTAATCCGTTTCTGGGATTTATCTAAATTTCCTTGAATGCGTTCTAATGAGGCAATATTACCCAGGGTGGCGACTTGTCCATTTCTATCCCTAATTGCCCGACGCAAAGTGAGTGCTTGGTTGTAAGCTTCTAGAGCTTTGCTAGTTTCTCCCAAGTCTGAGTAAGCTTGTCCAATTGCACTCAGCGCAATACTTTGGGATGATTTATCTCCGACTTTTTGCCACAATTGCCAAGCTGTTCTGTACTTTGTAATTGCTTGTCGTAGCAATCTTGGGGACTGTTGTCTACTTTGCTGATATAGAGCTAATCCTGCTTCTAGTGCTTGTTTTGCTTCTGGACTCGTGACATTGTCTTGTGGGATTTCTAGCTGTTCTGGTGCAATTCTTAATTCCGAAAATGTAGTTTTGATGCGTACAGAATGAAATGAAAATGCGATGCCCAATAAGATAATTAGGGCGTAAAGACTGTATTTAGGTCGTAAATATTGCCAAAATTTGAGTTTATTTTTAAATTTCATAACTTTCTACCCCATAGATTATGAAGTAATCTTATATACTTTTCTATTTCCGCTAATACTTGTCAAGCTTGTTCTCTTCTGTACTTTAAATGTTGACAACTGAGTTATTTAAATTCGCTTCCACTAATTTTCTCCTGATATAGATTCAAATAAATATAGTATCTTTCCGCAAAATTACTTGTTTTTTTCTAATTGAATTTACAACTGGCTTGCTGGAGAAGGAAATGTGGGATACCGAAATAAATAGCAAGCAAATAAATTTTCCTCGAATCTATATTTAAGCACATTCCACATCTATCTAAAGTAGAGTTTTATAGATATTTTCTCCTACAATTAGCTGCAATGATATCTATTTCTGACGTGTTAAAGCTGATGCAGTTTTCCCAGTATCTTGGAAATTTACTCGACATGTAAATTTTTATTTAAATTTGTTTTTTATTCTGATATTTATGCATTAAGTTTAAGCAGATAGATAATACTGAGTGCGATTATATACATTTAAATTAAGTAAATACTAGCTAGCGATCGCCAACTCCTACTTGCTGTGGAAATCACCAAAAAATCGAATAACTACTATTTAATCATCTGTAATGAAAAAATAAATACTGGGAACCTGTTTTACTTAGCTTGCATAATTTCAGGAACACATACAAATAAATCAATATCAAGTCAAAAATAGAGGTATTTAAAGCCATTGCTCCCTTTAACTCCTCATTAGGCAAATATATGCCCGATTTCACAACTTTAAAGACACAACTACAGATGAAATCTATCAACTCTCCAAAAAGTATATTTAATTCCCTATGCATCGCCCTAATTTTATCCACACCCATACTGTTTGCTATCCCCGCTCACGCAGAGAATCCCGAACATGTCAAGCAGCTTCTCGATACCAAAAAATGTAGTAGATGTGATTTGAGGGGTGCTAATTTAAGTCGGCAAAATCTTCGAGGTGCAGATTTGCGGAATGCAGAATTGCGGCGTGCGGATTTGAGTCGTGCTAATCTCAGAAATGCAAATTTCAGCAGTGCTGATTTGAGTAGTGCTGATTTGACAAGAGCAGAATTACAGAATGCAAACTTTACTTCTGCGAACTTAAGCAGAGCCGATTTCCGGAATGCCAATTTAAGTAATACTAATTTCAATAGTGCGGATTTAAGCAATGTTGATTTTAGCGGTGTCAGTTTTCATGGAGTGACTCTTACTAATGCTAAACTGCGAGGCGCACGTTTAGAACGGGTGAATTTAAGCGGAGTTGATTTAAGTGGAGTTGATTTAAGTGATGTTGATTTGCGAAATGTTAACCTCAATGGATTAACCTTAAACCGTGTCAATTTGAGTAATGCGAATTTGAACGGGTTTGATTTGCGCGGCACAAATTTGCATAATGCCAATCTGAGTTTCGCCAGTTTGCAAAATGCTGACTTGAGTAACGCCAAACTAAGTCGTGCAAATTTAAGTAACGCGAACTTGAATAATGCAAATTTACGTGGTGCAGAACTAATTGGAGTTAACTTTAGTGGTGTGAGTCTACAAGGTGCAGATTTACGCGGCGCAAACTTAGATGCAGAAACACTTCCCAATGAATCCTTCCAAGCAGATGCATCAGACTTTACTCGTTGGGGCGATCGCCGTTTTCATCAAAAAGATTTTCGCAATGCGATAATTTATTATAATCGGGCTATTGCTATAGACTCTCGTTATCCCGATGCCTATGCAAATCGCGGATTAGCAAAAAGTAAATTAGGCGATTATGCCGCAGCTTTAGCCGACTACAACAAAGCCTTGGAAATTGACTCGAATTTTGCTAAAGCCTATAACAATCGTGGTATTACTCATACCGAACAACAAAACTACACCAACGCACTTGCAGATTTTGACAAAGCCATTAGCATTAATTCTCATTACGCCGAACCCTATGCTGGCAAAGCCAATATCTACAGCTTGCAAAAAGACTACACCGCAGCAATTATCCAAGCATCTGAAGCCATCCGCCTCAACCCCAAATTAGCAGCAGCTTACCATACAAGAGGATTTGCTCACTTTTCCTTCAAGAATTATCAAGCCGCCATCAAAGACTACGACAAAGCAATTGATAACTCCCAAGGCTGGGCAGAAGCATTTTTAAACAGAGGAATGGCACGTTATGCTCTTGGTGAATTTAAAGATGCCACAAAAGACTTCGATCGCGCCATCGATATCAACAATAATTATATAGATGCCTACTACCAACGTAGCTTAAGCCGATTCGCCAGAAAAAAATTTGCGGATGCCATTAAAGACTGCGATCGTATTATCACACGTAATCCTAACCATGCTGAAGCTTACGAAAATAAAGCTAATTCCCTCCTCGCTATCAACAAAAAAGCTGAAGCGAAACTAGCTTTGGAACAAGCGCTGAAAATCTACTTACAACGCAACGACACCAATAGTAGTCAACGGGTGCAACAAATTCTGGCAAAACTGTAGTTGGTTTTGTTCGTGGGTATTTAAGCAAAGCTAATTTCTGATATCAAGTTCGGCTAATCAGTTATGATTAATTTTTCGCCGCGTCGGTTTTATCGTCATTAATTCAGGCGAACTTGATATGACTCATCCGGAAATAAATGCAGGGTCACACCCTGTAATGGTCTGACCCCGTGGAGCATATAAATTATTTTGAATAGAATGATGCTTGCTTATAACCTGATAACACTAGCGCCAGGATTGCACCGTATTCACTGGCGCTTTTATTATAACCGGGTATTTTTCAAATGTCCGGTATATTGCTGTATCATTTTTTCTCTGCGCTATAAGTATAAAAATTTCCCAAAGCCCCCACAGTTTCAAACTTGTAGGAAGGAACCCACTCATTTAGCTTTAATTCAGTACGGTAGATGCTGAAAACTATAAAATCTTGTCTATCTGTAGTGGCGGCAATAATATCGCGAATTTGCGGGTTAACACTATCAAAAGCTTCGTTGCATTTAATACCAGCAATTTTTTCAATTTCGCCGATAATCCGAGGAGTTTTCTGACAAATATTGCTTTTTAAATAACCAGTCAGTTCGCGTACAGCGTACTGCTCATACTCAGCTTGACTGGGATTGTTTTTAGTCATGACTACTCCCAGCAAAAATAGCCCCAAAACTCCCAGAGATGTAATAATTGTTGAGACTTTCATGCGTTTAAACGTATATTCGCTGTAATTTCTTGACTCTTGCCCCACTCCATCCGTTCCTTTTTTGATTTTTTTGATTTTTTTGAGAAATCACTGGATCGATTTCTTGTTGAATATGCTATTATACGAATCGTACGGCGGGTGTCGCCAAGTGGTTAAGGCAGAGGTTTGTGGTACCTCCATCCGTGGGTTCGAGTCCCATCATCCGCCCTGGTAATTATATCTATATGTTTGACGCATAGATTCGCTCTTAGAAATAAGAATCTAATAACCTACAACCTTCGATTTGATTTGACATGGTGCTTTACTTTTGTGCTTTATTTAATCCACATTCCTGAGATAAATCTAAATCCTTTAACTTAGAAGTTAAATAACTATATAGATATTTTCTGTATCTTGAGTTAAAGTTACGGTTAAGTTTTTTATATTTACGTCAACTTCATAAATCTCAACTAGATGAAAACATAGAGACGCGACATCCAAGTACGTCTCAGAATCGCGTCTCCATCAATCAAGTTTCTCAAAATCAAGACTAGAAAATTCCCAAAAGGAAAATAACTGTGACTCCACAGAGAATAAACAACGAAATAATCATGATATTAGCAACGCTGTGATCATGAATTGGCACGTTATGAGTATTATTAGCCATATGAATCTCCATCAGGATTCAAGATGATGCTGTTTATTATAGACATATGGGTCAATTGAGAAGTTATTTCAATTAAAAAGTTGACTTTAATTTACTTAAATTTAAGTTTTTTGCAGTGCTAATAATCATTGAAGTTACGTTTGGATAAGATTAAATCCTAACTAAACCCGATTAAAGACAAAATTATAATTTAACAAAAAAATAATCAAATCTGGATAATTTCTGGTTTATGCACCCTGACTTACCTCTTTAGTTAGAGTACAAGGTACTCAAAGATAAGATATTTCTAAATAAGTAGACTGACATCTTGCTCCTGCATGAAAAGTAGGTTTATTGGGGATGGGGAACCCTAAAAACCTGAATTTTAGTTCAAAAAGCTGATTTTTGACTTCAGGTAAAAAGCAAGATATCACCTGGAAAAATGTATTAGCAAAGCAATCTTTATAACCCCTAGAGATAATCTACTAGTCGTATAAACTGGTCTTATAACTATGTCAGAATTGCTACAAGCTGTCCTTGACAGTGGTGAGAAAAATGATTTACGTTCTCTAATGAGTGAAATCAGGGCTGATGAAAAACAATATTTACTGCGAAATGACATCATTAACCTATACAATGATTTTTGCAATAAATGTCAAAAAGAGTCAGGATTTAAGCAAAATTCCCACTTAAGTAAACTAATTTATTACACTCAAGAAATAATTCAGGAAGATTCCAATCTTTGCTTTATTATTCGCTCAAAAATAGCTGCTCAAGAAGTGTATAGATTAACTCCAGACTTGAGCATAGAAACCATGTCAGTACAAGAGTTATTAGATACAAGGGACAGATTAGTTAATCGCTACAATCCTAACGATGGAGACTTATTAGAAATAGATTTTGCGCCCTTTTACGACTATTCACCCATAATTCGTGACCCCAAAAACATTGGTAAAGGTGTACAGTTTCTCAACCGTTACCTATCCAGTAAACTTTTTGCCGACCCCAAACAATGGTTAGAAAGTTTATTAAATTTTTTGCGTTTACATCAATATAACGGAATTCAACTACTAATTAACGATCGCATTCAGACACAGCAGCAACTTTCCGAACAAGTTAAAAATGCGATCGCATTCATAGGTACTTTAGCTGAAACCGAACCCTACGAACAATTCCGCTTTCAGTTACAAATGATGGGGTTTGAGCCAGGTTGGGGGAATACAGCAGCCAGAGTCCTGGAAACACTCAGTATTTTAGATGAATTAATCGACTCACCCGCACCCCAAACCTTAGAAGAATTTATTTCCCGCATCCCGATGATTTTCAAAATCGTCTTGGTTTCTCCCCATGGATGGTTTGGACAAGAAGGAGTCTTGGGAAGACCAGATACGGGTGGTCAAGTTGTCTATGTCCTCGATCAAGCCAAAAACCTAGAAACGCAAATCGCAGCAGATATAGAACTAGCAGGTTTATCTCTACTCAATGTTCAGCCGAAAGTCATTATTCTCTCACGCTTAATTCCTAATAGTGATGGAACCCTATGTAACCAAAGACTTGAAAAAGTTTATGGGACTGAAAATGTTTGGATTTTACGGGTTCCGTTCCGAGAATTTAACCCGAATATGACCCAAAATTGGATTTCTCGGTTTGAGATTTGGTCATATTTAGAGACATATGCGATCGATGCAGAACGGGAGTTATTAGCTGAGTTTCAAGGTAGACCAGATTTAATCATTGGTAATTATTCTGATGGAAATTTAGTTGCATTTTTACTGTCGCGCAGAATGAAAGTGACTCAATGTAATATTGCACATGCTTTAGAAAAATCTAAATATTTGTTTAGTAATTTGTACTGGCAAGATTTAGAAAGTAAATATCATTTTTCAATGCAATTTACTGCCGATTTATTGGCAATGAATGCAGCACACTTTATTGTCAGCAGCACTTACCAAGAAATTGTTGGCACTCCTGATAGTATCGGACAGTATGAATCCTATAAATGCTTCACTATGCCCGATTTATATCATGTAGTCAACGGCATTGAGTTATTTAGTCCTAAATTTAACGTTGTTCCTCCAGGAGTAAGTGAGAGTTATTACTTTCCCTATTCTCAATATCAAGAAAGAGTCGAAAGTGATAGAAAAAGACTGGAGGAAATGCTATTTACCCTCGAAGATTCTGAACATATATATGGAAAATTAGATGACCCCAATAAGCCTCCAATATTCTCAATGGCACGCCTAGATAAAATCAAAAATATCACAGGTTTAGCGGAATGTTTTGCTCAAAGTAAAGAATTACAAGCATCCTGCAACTTGATTTTAGTCGCCGGTAAATTGCGTGTAGAAGAATCAGGTGATAATGAAGAACGTGATGAAATTAGCAAACTTTATCACATCATTGATGAATATAATCTCCACGGCAAAATTCGCTGGTTAGGAGTACGTTTATCTAAGACTGATTCCGGGGAAATTTATCGTGTAATTGCCGATCATCAAGGGATATTTGTACAACCTGCTTTATTTGAAGCTTTTGGTTTAACAATTTTAGAAGCAATGATTTCTGGTATACCAACTTTTGCAACTCAATTTGGTGGACCATTAGAAATTATTCAAGATAAAGTCAATGGTTTTCTGATTAATCCCACCAACTTAGAAGAAACAGCAAATAAAATTCTGGAGTTTCTCAGTAAATGTCAGCAAAATCCTCATTATTGGCAGCAAATTTCTCAACAGGGAGTTGAAAGAGTTTATAGTAGCTATACTTGGAAGATTCACACTACTAAGTTGCTTTCCCTAGCGAGAATTTACGGTTTTTGGAATTTTACTTCTCAAGAGAATCGCGAGGATTTATTACGTTATATCGAGGCTTTATTTTACTTAATTTATAAGCCAAGAGCGTTGCAATTATTAGCGGAACAGAGTAGTAGATAATTATTTTGTCATCTGGAGGGTTTTTCCCTCCAACCTAACTGAAAGTAGCTGAAAGTAGCTGAAGAAATTTGAGACGAATGTAATGAATATATATTGATTTTTATTGATTTTTGTTGACTTTTTCTAGATTTTCTAATTTTTTTAATACATTCATCAAATTCAAGCTTAACCTTATAACTGGCAAAAATTTATTTCGTCAACTCACCCCAAGTTTTTGTCCCAACCATACCATCTGCAACTAATTTTCGCTGACTTTGAAATGCCTTTACCGCAACTTCAGTCAGTGCGCCAAAAACACCATCGACGCGAATAGCATAGCCATTCGAGGCTAATAATTTTTGGAGAACCCGTACCGACATCCCTGAATTACCATATTGCAACATAGGCAGATTGGGATTGCGAAAAGGTGTGAATTTTCGAGAAGGCATCATTTCACTAACACCAACATCAGCGAATATTTGTGGGTTGGGAGTGAAATTAATATTCTCATTTGCAGAATTTAATTGTGATAAACTGGCTTCTGTGATTGTAGTAGCTGTACCAGAAAAGTTTTTCGTACGGACTTTAGCAGCTAACTGACTGAGTATATTTTTAAATTTTAAATCCAGTGCTATTAACGTCGTTGAAGAGTTATCATCGATATGCGTAAACTCAGGAGGCGTTGCCTGAACTGCCGATATTGATTTTAGTAACTGGACTGAATTTGCCTCTATAAAATAGCTATTTTCGTACTGGAATGACAGATGTTCTGGTAAATTAGGCAAAGATTGTTGCCTGGTTACGAACATGCTTGTCATCAGCAACCCAATATCACTCATTGTATCTCGTTTTACTAGCGCTCACATTTCCTTTGACAATTGAAAGTTGCTTAGTCCGGAAAAGATACCCACTAAGCATCAAAAAATTTATCATAAACTAATAAAAAGCCCGCAAAAGTAGTTAAAACTACTTTTAGTCTTTTGAGAAATTGGGAATGTTTGGGAATTTTTGAGAATTTTATAGCTATGCTTGCATAGTATTGATAGCGATTAAATGATTTTACTCTGCGATCGCATTCTCTATCTTCACAGTTATAATAATTGGAAATTATCGCGTTAGTTCATTCCAAGTTCGCGAACCAACTATCCCATCTACAACTAAACCACGTCTACTTTGAAATGCCCTCACAGCACTCTCAGTTACAGGACCAAACGAACCATCAATACTGATGGGATAACCATTCGATCTTAACAAACGCTGCAAAACTCTAACTGACTGTCCAAAGTCTCCAAAACGTAATGTGGGTAGACTGGAGGAAGCTTGTAACCGCATAGTTGAGATATCGTTTGCTGATGTTTCTGCGTCCATATAAAACCCTTATAAAACCTAAATTTTTTAAATGCAACCGTATTTATCATCTAGAGAGGTTGTACATTGATAAAAACTACAAGTCAAAATTTGAAAATACGGAAATTTATATGCAAACACAAATAGGGATGACATATATCATCCCCATTAATTAATTAATTCTTGATTAATCTCAATAAACAAATCTAGCAACTAATCTAGATTCATCCAACAAACTTACAACTGGGGAACGAATTGCGATTTATCCGGAACTTCCGCATACTCAGCTACAATTTGCCGGAATTCTTCACCATCGATAGTTTCCTTCTCAATCAGTAAATCTACCAAGCGATCGCAAACTTCACGATGATCCCGCATAATTTTCTTCGCATTTTCGTAACATTCATCAACAATAATGCGAATTTGCGAGTCGATACGTGAGGCAATGGAATCTGAATATTCAGAACGTGTTGTCCAGTCACGTCCTAAGAAAACTTCACCTTGCTGACTTTCTAAGGACACAGGACCCAAATCAGACATCCCAAAGCGAGTCACCATCTGGCGCGCCATCCCAGTTACTTGTTGCAAGTCATTTCCAGCACCAGTAGTCACCTCGGAACGACCGAAAATCACTTCCTCAGCAGCACGACCACCCAAAGCACCTGTAATTCTTGCCCGTAGCTGCGAACGAGTCACCAAACCCATCTCCTCATTCGGTGTAAACCAAGTTAAACCTTGAGCTTGTCCGCGAGGAATCAATGTGACTTTTTGAACTGGGTCATGGTCTTTCAACAACGTACCCACGATCGCATGTCCGATTTCATGGTAAGCAATCAACCGCTTGCTCTTACCATCAACCAACGGTGTACCTTCCATACCGGCAACAACGCGATCGACGGCATCGTCAATTTCGAGGAGGGTAATTCCCTCTTTGCGACGACGTGCTGTTAAAATAGCAGCCTCGTTGAGCAAGTTAGCCAAATCTGCACCCGTAAAACCAGGAGTGCGACGAGCAATAGTTTCTAAAGATACGCTGGGGTCAAGTTTTTTGTTCCGAGCATGAACTTGTAATACTTCCAAACGACCTTTGATGTCGGGTGCATCAACTGTCACCTGACGGTCAAAACGTCCAGGACGCAACAAGGCGGCATCAAGGACATCGGGACGGTTAGTCGCCGCAATAATAATGATGCCTGTGTTACCTTCAAAACCATCCATCTCCGTCAACAACTGGTTTAAGGTTTGTTCACGCTCATCATTACCGCCACCAATACCCGCACCGCGCTGTCTACCGACGGCATCGATTTCATCAATGAAGATAATACAAGGTGCATTATCTTTAGCTTTTTTGAACAAATCGCGGACACGGGAAGCACCCACACCCACAAACATTTCCACAAATTCCGAACCGGAAATACTGAAGAAAGGTACACCCGCCTCACCAGCGATCGCTTTTGCTAGCAAAGTTTTACCAGTTCCCGGAGGTCCAACTAACAACACACCCTTGGGAATACGTGCGCCTACCGCAGTAAATTTCTCTGGCTGCTTCAAGAAAGTTACAACCTCTTGTAACTCTTCCTTGGCTTCCTCAATACCAGCAACATCATCAAACTTGACTCCAGTTTTCGCTTCCATCGAAAAACGTGCTTTCGACTTACCAAAATTCATCGCTTGACCGGGTCCACCAGGAAGATTGCTGGAACGACGGAACAAAAAGAACAATCCAGTAATCAATAGGACAGGGAAAATCAAATTACCCAATAATCCCCAAATCGCCCCATCATTCCGCACTGGATGCGCGTCAAAATTTACGTTATTTTCCTTAAGCTTATTAATTAATTCCGGCGCACTCGCTGGCAAATCTACACGCACACGCTGAACGCGGTTATCGAGTGAAGGATCAACAGCTTCAACGATCGCAGTCCGACCACCTTCATAAAAATCAACACTTGTAACCCGGTTCGCATCTAGATATTCCAAAAAGCGACCGTAGGTCATGCGCGTACTAGCTGTATTCTTTGTCATCTCAGCCGGAGCAGTTGCAAAAGCCCCTTGCCAAAAGAAAAAGCCAATAACTAAAGCGGGTAATGTCCAGAGTAGTGCGACTCTCCAGGAGAATTTCATTTTTAATCTGCCTCTGCAAATACAACTTCTCAGCTTTGACAGCAACTGCTTTGAACTCGGTTGCTGCATTGCTACGAAACGGATATTTATAAATCCATTTTGTTTAACTTTGGTGCGCCGCATGGTCTACTTAGGGTCAAATCACCCTACGACATAACCATGACAGATGCAATAATCTTAATTAAATTTAACTTAATTCTCATCATTTATACCAGAAGAAGTAAAAAAGGGCAGAGGATCGGGGAATGGGGGTAATGGCGCAAAAGTCAATCAAATACAATTTATCTTTTACCCTTACCCTTGTGGGCAACTACTTCGACTCAGTAATTTGCAAAGTGTAGGGAAGATACCTATTCTTTTCGTAGGAGCCAATCCAAACTTGATAGATTCCGGGTAGCCATTCTCCGACTATACCGGGATTTTTGCCATAGAAATCATCATTACACCAAGTGCCACCAGGACCACTAATAATTAGAGTTGTGTCGGCTGGACTTTGTACTTGCAGTTTGAGATATTCAAAGCGATTTTTCAGTTCAATAGTGTGGTCGGGTTTCTCATCAAAAAAACCAGTACAGGGACCTGTAGGGGTTTCGGTTCTCCCCACAATTTTTTTACCTGGTATCGAACCACCGCTCATTCCTCTGACGGGGTAGGGGTCTGGAGCAAATCTAGTGCCAATTGTGACATCACCAAAAATTGCTGGTGGCGCTTCTTGAGCTTTGATAGTGGTGCTAATTGTGGAGGCGGCGACAACTGAAATTAATACTAAAGATAACTTTACTTTTTGATTTAATAAGTTGTTTAACATTTTCTTGGCTTCTTGGCGATCGCATCATTTTCTAAGTGATGTAAATGACACTATTTTTACATATTGAGTTCCTTGACTGGGGGTAATTGCCTATGTTTTTCAGGAGTTAGTGTATTAATACTTAATAGTTGAGAAAAGCCGGGTAATCTTAGTTCGAGAATGGGGACTACACACCTGAAGAATGCTATCAATCTGGAGTTGATTTACTAATTTGAAAGTCCCATTTTTTGATTCAATAGAATTACCAGAATCACGGAAATAGGATGCAATCAAACATTGTGTAGAGATGTAGAGACGTTACATGTAACATCTCTACTGATGGGATTTGCTTGTCAATCGAAATTATTTAGCTAAGGCACTCGTAAACCTAGATTTATCCAAACCAAGTTGATGCAGCAACAACCATGATTGAATCAAGTCAGGACCATGTCCTTCTCCGGTAAGTGCAGCACGTAAGCTTTTCATCACCACACCTTTTTTCAAGTTTTGCTCTTTCATAACCTGTTTAATTATGTCTTGAGCAGTGGTTTCAGTTAATTCTTGTCCACCTTCTAAAGTAGCTAAAACAGCCTTAAGTGCAGTTATTGAAGCTTCTTGCTGTAATTGCGCTTTTGCCTCGTCATTATATTCTACAACTTCGCTAAAAAATACTTTGGTCATCTCCACAGCATCTTGCAAACGTTTGAGACTAGTAGCAATTAAAGCGGTGATTTTTTCCAGCCAAGCCCTATCTCTACCAGCATCAAATTGATACCCGGCTTTTTCCCAATAAGGAATCAGCATCTCTGTCAATTTATCTACAGGCATGGTATGGATATACTGACTATTTATCCAATCTAATTTATCCCAGTCAAACTTTGCCCCAGCTTTGTTCACTCTGTCAAAGCTAAATTCCTTTGCCGCTTCAGCCAGGGTAAAAATCTCTTGAGTTGAATCTGGTGGAGACCAACCCAACAAAGTCATATAATTTACTAAACCTTCTGCTGTGAAACCCATTTCCTGAAAATCAGAAATCGAAGTTACACCATCACGTTTGGATAACTTGCGTCCTTCTTTATTCAAAATTAGGGGCGTGTGGGAAAATTCCGGTACCTTTGCGCCAAAAGCTTCATATAGTAAAATTTGCTTTGCTGTATTCGCAATGTGGTCTTCACCGCGAATCACATGGGTAATTTCCATATCCATATCATCCACCACTACTGCAAAATTATAAAGTGGTTGACCAATACCATCATCAGTAGCACGAGCAATAACCATATCACCACCCAAGTCGCTACCTTTCCAGGTGACAGTTCCCCGTACCAAGTCATGCCAAACAATTTCGCGGTTGTCGTCAATTTTAAAACGAATAACAAAGCTACGCCCTTCAGCTTGGAATGCAGCTTCCTGTTCTGGCGTAAGATGACGATGGCGATTATCGTACCGGGGTGCTTCCTTCTTCGCTGTTTGCAGTTCCCGCAATGCGTCGAGTTCTGCTGATGTAGTGTAACAGCGATATGCTAAACCTTGGTCAATTAATTTCTGTACAGCACTTTTATAGATATCCAAGCGCTGTGACTGAAAAAATGGTCCTTCATCCCAAGTTAAACCCAGCCAACGTAATCCCTCTAAAATATTATCGGTAAATTCGGGACGCGATCGCTCCTCATCTGTATCCTCAATTCGCAGAATAAACTTACCATGATGATGGCGGGCAAATAACCAATTGAATACAGCAGTCCTAGCTGTACCAATATGCAAATTCCCAGTGGGACTGGGTGCAATACGGACTCTCACAGTCATAATAATTTTCTGATGTTTGTTTTTCTCGATTTTTCAGTCTTCGCGATATTTGCGCTTTCCAAATACATCAGCATAACCTGAAATCAATGCTAGTTAAAGCATTCTGGTAGTAACTGAATATTCAGACCTGTACTTGGAAACACAACTGAAAAATAACTCTTAATCAAACTTGTTTACTCAAAATACTGAGCTTGAGAACGGGACTGACGGGGTTCGAACCCGCAACTTCCGCCGTGACAGGGCGGTGCTCTAACCAATTGAACTACAGTCCCTCAATCGATTGCTGATTGGCAACTTTCTTATTATGCGGAAGCGAACGAATTTTGTCAAGTATTTTTTGCGTTTTTTTGTATTTTTTGCAGTTGATGCCGAAGATTGGGGAGTTTACCAAAAATCAAGCATCTCTGAAAATAATCATAATCATTACTCGCCGCTAACAACTTTCTCGTTTCTAAAAAATCAAAATTAAGCAGCCAAAGTCATGAAAATAGTAGTGATTAGATTAAATGATTGGACGAGACATAAAACTTAAAACTTTGCTGAATGTCTTATCTAACAATTCTCGGAGAGTAATTCTTTGCTGTTTCTCAATTGCAACTAATCTACTAATAATCTCCGGCTTCATTTTTTCATACTGAATTCGTAAAATATTTTTACTCTCATGTAAGGGAGCAACTGGATTAATTTTTTCGCATGATTCTAGCCAATCATTCAGAGTTTGGCGCTGGCTAGCAGATAAATTTAATGTAATTACTTTTTCACATTTTTGCGAATTTTCTATCGCAAACAACAGAATATGATAGTAACCTGTATTCGCCAGAGCCTGTAATATTTTTTGCCCATTAGCATCTTTCATATCTAAAAAGTACGAAAGCCAACGGGTGAGATTTAACTTATCATCAGACAATACATTTATCCACAGTAATAGTGGATGTAAATTATTTTTTGGAACAATAAACTCACTGGTATTAATTTGTTTAGCAAAACTATCAATTTCTTTTTTAGGTAACATTGCCCACAAAGTTGGAATATTCCCGTGAGTTGAATGCATAATATTCGGGAAACAAATGAGTGCTTTAGGTTTATTTGCAGGCCATATTTTTTGTAAGCAAATTTTTTCGGAAATTGAAGTTATAGGTACTAACTGTACTGATGAAGTATTAGAAATATTCTTGGAAATATTATTGGGAATATGACTTATATTTTTTACTTTTGAACTTACAGTCTTTAAAAATTGTCCATTTTGCTGCTGTTTAATTTTTTCTAATGTCTCTAAAACTTTTTCTATATTTTGTGGGCGATTTTTTACTTCTTTTGCCAAACACTTCATCACTAATTCCTGTAGTTCTCTAGGAATATGAATATTCGGATTGACTTCTTGAAATTTCGGTGGCACTTGAAATCTATGAGCCTGATACCAATTACCAAAAGAATTATCTTTCATGTTGAATGGATGTTTGCCAGTGAGCATTTCAAACATCAACACACCTAAGCTATAGATATCGGAACGTACATCTACTAATTTTCGCCCTTCCATATGCTCAGGAGAACAGTATGGCAAACTACCGATAAATGATTCAGTAAGTGTCATGCCTGCCCTTTCTGTTAAAAACTTGGCAATTCCAAAATCGAGGATTTTTACTATTTCTCCGGAGATGCTCGCTGCGGATTTATGAGACTCACCTTGTTTAGTATCTTCTAAAATAAAAATATTTTCTGGCTTAATATCACGGTGTAAAACTGGATAAATTTCACCTTTGAACTTAATCCCTTCATGGGCGCATTGTAATCCCAGGCAGATTTGATGAATTATTTCTAATATTTTACTAAGATTTAAAGATTGAGATTTAATAACTGTTTTGAGATTAGTTCCTTGTAAATATTCCATTACATAAAATGGAATTTTATCTTCAGTTATTCCATAACTAAGAACACGAGCAATATGTTTGCTTTTTCGTCCTAATTGAGCGCCAATAAAAATTTCTCTTGCAAAACGCTGTGACATTTGCTGATTAGCAAGACTTAAAGATAGTATTTTCACTGCAACGGGAATACCACCTTTAGCAGCATCTTCTGCTAGGTAGACTTTTCCCATGCCACCTTTACCAATTAGCTCTCGAATTAAATAGCGATTGTTTAAAAATTTCCCTAGATAGTCGTCTAAGTCAGCTTTCTGCATTACTTCATTTTTTACTGTATCTTGCCAATTACAAACAGTCATAAATTTTATTTTATTAATCTCAATTTACATTTAATGAATTTGTTTTCTGATATTCAAGAGTTTAGTTTTAGTTGCTTTTAACGACTTGGAGATAATGTATAAAACTTAGTTAACAAAAATGTGAAACAGTAATAAAGCCTGAATTTGACCTATGTGAATGTATCTAAACATGGTTTAACATACTTTCCAGGCAATCCCTATGAGAAATTACACGGAAACCTCGTAGTCTAGAAGCAAGTGCTAGTAATACTTTCAGTGGATACACTGAATTCGCTGGAGAGGAATACAGGGTAAAGCCCCTCTCCCCAGCGAATATCAAGAATTGGTATTTTTATGGGTTGTTGTTAAAATTGAGACGGCGTAGTAATTTTTGTAGAGGTGATGCGGTTTTGAGCCTGAAGGCAAGAAACTGAGTGCGCTGGATAGATTGGAAGTTATTATCGCTGACAAGAATTAAAGATGGTTGTCCATCTGGTAACTTGGAACCTAGTGTCAAGCCTTCGATATTGTCCAATAAGACATCAAGTTTGCGTAAATCTAGCAGTAATTTTTTCTGTACAGGTTGAATATTGTTGGTATTAGTTGCTTGAAGACTGTCAATATTACTAATATCGGTTGCGTTTTCGAGGGAAACTTGAAACAGGGCAATTCTAAACCCCAAACCTGTAAATGCACGTTCAATGCTGAGGAAATGCCCTTGATTATCAATTGCATGTAAATCAGGTAAACCTTGAGCATATTTACCAGTTATATTAATTAAGGGTTTTACCGCTTCAGTTACATACAAATACTCTTTATCAGCTTGGTTTGTCGTTAGGTTATAGCGAAGAATACGGCAAGAAGTGGGAACCCCTGGCTTTGCTTCCGTACCATCTTGAATTAGAGCATTTTCAGTCGCTGTAAATAGATATTGTTTATTTGGGGTAATGGTAAGACTTTCCAGTGCTAAATTATTGCGAACACCTTTCTTAATATCACTGGATGGTAAAAATTTATCAGGAATTGATAAGTTGTTAATTTCCTTGCCGGAAGCAAGCAAAAATTCTTTAATAAAGGGGTTAATGATTTGTGATGCGTCACCTTCAGAAGAAATAAATACACTCCCTGGCTTCCCTAAAGCTATTCCCTCCGTATCTACTGTTCTCGGTGCAAAATTTTGATTTTTGGCATCTAACAGCAACTTCACTTCAACAGGTACAACTCCATCCTGTTTGAGAACTCCTTTACTCAAATCAATTTTGAGGGTGTAAAAGCGAGCAGGAGCTTTTTCACTGCGGTCATCAGAAATGGCATAATAAAGTTGGTTTTGTTCGTCGTAGGTAATACCAGAAAGTCCGCCAAACGCAGTCTTTTGAAAAGTCGTGCCACTGGGAAAAGTCGCTTGCCCAATAAAATCTATACCAGTAATTTCAATAGTATCTGAACTGAGATTTGTCAAAAATAAGCTAATAATGATAATTGGGATACAAAAGTAAATAACTCGTCTCCAAAAAGAAGCTTTTCTAATTAGTTTCATTGGATTTTTTGTATCATTAAAGTCACCAACACAATACCATAACCAAATTCAGAATGGAGCATTGAGAATCGAGTGCGGAAAATGGTAAATTCCCTAGTTGGAACTGCTCGAAGAACGAGTCATAAAAATTAAGCCTTGAATTGCTTTTCTAGAAAACTAACTAAAGTTTGTCGAGGTACAATACGTGATAAATTTGCGATCGCATTATTGGTAATTCCACCACTAACAACAACAGAATCACCTTTTTCTAAAGCTCGCAATGCATCCTGTACTACAACTTCGGGTGTCGTAATTTGTGTATTTTTAGCGGCAATTGTTTCTGGAAATCTAGCTTCTGCGAAAAAGTTAGTGTCCGTAGGACCTGGACAACTACATAATACACGTACTCCATACCTGCGATTTTCTGCCCACAAAGCTTGACTAAAGCTCAATACAAAAGCTTTAGTTGCTGCATACACTGAAATATAAGGTATCGGCTGAAAGGCTGCGATCGAAGCTACATTAATAATACTTCCCGCACGACATTTTTGCATGAATGGTAAATATTTGTGCGTAAGTGCAACTAATGCCAAAATATTTAACTGCACCATCTGAGTTTGGCGATTTACATCCCTCTGGGCAAACTCACCATAATCACCAAAACCTGCATTATTAATCAATAAATCGATTTTTATCCCCCGTTCTTCTGTATAATTAAATACATCATCGCTTCCAGATGTTTCTGTCAAGTCTTTCACAATAACATCTACTTTAATATTGTGTTTTGTCTGCAATTCTGAAGCCAGTTGATGTAATTTTGCTTCCGAACGTGCCACAAGAACTAAGTTCATCCCACGAGCAGCCAGTTCTTCCCCAAAGGCTTTACCAATACCACCAGAAGCACCTGTAATTAGAGCAGTTGACATTTTGAATAGTGTGCGATTAGTAAATTACTTGATAAATGGTAACAATAAGTAAGATTTCCTGACATCATCGTTATGTAGTGTATGTGCAATTCTCAGTCTTCCCTGGGAAATAGGTAAAATCACCATGAATGGGTTTTTGGCTATTCACGAGTTGGTTTTGACGGTAAGAGATAGATAGCACCAGAGATAATTGTTAAGGCGACAGAAACCCAAAAAGCCGCGAGTGAGGGTACTTGCCAATTTGCGGATAAAGGTGCAATCAAAAGCGATATGGCAATAATTTGGCTAACTGTTTTCAGCTTACCCCAAATATTCGCCCCAGAAATACTAGTTTGATTCACACGCCATCCAGCCACGGTTAATTCTCTCCCCAAAATGACAAACACTCCCCAAGCTGGTATTTGTCGGAGTTCAATGAGGGAAAGTAATGGTGCAAGTACGAGTAATTTATCCACTAATGGATCAAGAAATTTTCCTAAATCGGTAATTTGATTTAATTTTCTAGCTAAATATCCATCTAGCCAATCAGTTAAGGCACAAACGAGAAAAATTCCCAAGCATATCCATCTAGATTGCGCGGTGGGATTTTGCAATAGATAGAGAATAAAGGGGATGCCGAGAATACGAGAAAAAGTAATTGTATTGGGGATATTCATCGCTATTTTAAATTTTTTGGATGTAAGTTGGATCGAGTAATCACACAAGCTCAGATAATTAACTTTTTAGCAGTCCTAAAATATCAAGTTCCAAATTACCATGACGCAAATAGAAAATTCCCAATTCCGCAGCGAACGCGATTCGATGGGCGAAAAACAAATACCAAGTAATGTTTATTACGGAATTCAAACCCTCAGGGCAGTTGAAAATTTCGCCATTAGTGGCTTAAAGCCATTAAATACTTACGTAGATGCCTGCATTTACATTAAAAAAGCTACTGCAATTGTCAATGGTGAATTAGATTGCATCACCCTAGAAACTAGCAAAGCCATTGTGGAAGCAGCAGATGAAATATTAGCAGGTAAACTTCGCGAGCAATTTGTTGTCGATGTCTATCAAGCAGGTGCGGGAACTTCCCACCACATGAATGTCAATGAAGTTCTGGCAAATCGTGCTTTGGAAATTTTGGGGGATGAAAAGGGTAATTATAAACGGGTGAATCCCAACGACCATGTAAACTACGGTCAGTCTACCAATGATGTCATTCCCACAGCTATACGGATTGGGGGATTATTAGCTCTATCAAGAACATTACACCCAGCTTTAGAAAATGCGATCGCATCTCTGGAAGCAAAAGCTGATGAGTTTCAAAATATTATCAAATCTGGACGTACGCACCTCCAAGATGCTGTACCTGTACGTTTGGGGGAAAGTTTTCGAGCTTGGGCACAAATCCTCAGCGAACATCAAAACCGAATTTACACAGCTTCTGGTGATTTGATGGTGTTGGGATTGGGAGGAAGTGCAGCAGGAACGGGTATGAACACTCACCCCAAATATCGCGATCGCGTGGTACAAGTTCTTTCAGAGCTAATTAATTGCCCTTTACAACCGGCTCCGCACCTCATGGCAGCAATGCAAAGTATGGCACCCTTTGTCAATGTTTCTGGTTCTTTACGCAATTTGGCACAGGATTTAGTCAAAATATCCCACGATTTGCGACTGATGGATTCGGGACCAAAAACAGGATTCAAAGAAATTCAATTACCTCCAGTACAACCCGGTTCCTCGATTATGCCCGGAAAGTATAACCCGGTGATGGCGGAGATGACATCGATGGTTTGCTTCCAGGTGATGGGATATGATAACGCGATCGCACTGGCAGCCCAAGCGGGACAATTAGAATTAAATGTGATGATGCCACTTATTGCTTACAACCTGATTCACAGTATTGAAATTCTTGGTAATACAATCACCGCACTCGCCGATAAATGTATTCAAGGCATCAGCGCCAATAAGGAAAGATGCTTAGAATATGCAGAAGGTAGTTTGGCACTCGTGACCGCATTAAACACCCATATCGGCTATTTAAACGCTGCTGCTGTCGCCAAAGAATCCCTCGAAACTGGAAAATCTCTCCGACAAATTGTGTTAGAAAAAGAACTAATGACTGAAGCGCAACTTGCAGAAGTCCTTAACCTCGAACAAATGAGTGCGATTGTACCTCTGAGTTCATAAGTCAGGCAAAGCTTAAACAAACCTTAATCCAGATGGACACCTACAAAACTGTATTAGTGTCCCTCTGTAAATCTAAGTAGTTTTGGCATTATTAAATACTAGGTTAGCAGAAACTATAATTCTCAAACCTAATATCCAATCCCCAATCCAAACATCTCAAATCCAAAATCCAAAATGCCTGCTTCCGTTAGCTTAATTCGTGCAACTTCTTACCAAGATGAAGCTTTGCGAGAATCTCTGGAAACGCTTCTCGAACCTCTTGGTGGAATGACTACATTCGTCAGACCTGGATATAAGGTACTACTCAAGCCAAATTTGTTAACGGGTTCCCGTCCTGGTAAGGAATGTACCACTCGCCCCGAATTAGTTTATGCTGTTGCCAAAATGGTTATGGAAGCAGGTGGTATACCTTTTTTGGGAGATAGTCCAGCATTTGGTAGCGCTAAAGGTGTGGCGATCGCTAGCGGTTATCAACCAATTTTAGATCAACTTCAGCTACCTATTGTGGAATTCCACGGTAAACGCTACCAAACTATCAATGAAGGATTCAATCACCTGCTGCTGTGCAAAGAAGCAATGGAAGCAGATGTGGTTATTAATTTGCCTAAAGTTAAATCCCACTGTCAACTTGTGCTGACTTTGGGTGTGAAAAACCTCTTCGGTTGTGTTCCGGGGAAAATGAAGGCATGGTGGCACATGGAAGCGGGGAAAGATGTCAACCGCTTTGGAGATATGCTGGTGGAAACGGCAAAAGCAATTAATCCTGATTTAACCATACTTGATGGGATTATCGGGCACGAAGGCAATGGTCCTAGCAATGGGGAACCCCGTAAATTAAATATTCTAGCCGCTTCTACTGATGTCTTTGCTTTAGACCGGGTAATGGTCGAAATTCTCAATGTTGCACCCGAACAAGTACCAACGGTAGCCGCATCGATACGTTTGGGAATGTTGAAATATGGGGAAAATCTCGGTGAGAATATCAATTTTCCTAACTTACATCCCGATATTTTACAAATTGACGATTGGCGTTTGCCTGATAAATTTGTACCAATTGATTTTGGGATGCCGAGAGTAATTAAGTCTACGTTTAAACATCTTTACATTCGCTTCATTCAGGAGCCAATGAGGGCGTATGGTAAGCAATAAGGTAATTTGAATTTCCACAAATTCTCAGAAATTTTCACAGATTCTCTTAAGTGCAAGCTTTGTTACAACAATTTAATTCATTAGCAGAGTAAGCTGTAAATACCCTCCGATTGCTTAACCAGACCGCCCTAAACTAGTGGCGGTTTTTCTCATCTATTTGTTCTCGTCTATAAATCTCGTAATCTTGAGATTCTCCAAATTCTCAGAAAGATTGCTAATATTACAGGAATATTATAGTTTTACTAATAGTGATTTTGATATTTACCTCCTATTCTCAAAACTCTATCTAATGAGATATTGTCATAAAAAAAAGGATATGGTAAACATTATTGCTCATTATTTATTATTCAATATGTTTAAGTTTTGTTGACATTGTATTCACAAATATAATATTCGCCTATTTTCAATATATCTGTATTTATTCTGTATCTACATGTAGCAATCAATATTTTTTCAGCATAATTATGGTAAGTAAGATTGATAGTTATGTATAACTACTGATAAAAATATCTAAAAATACTAAATATAACGCCTATTTCCGCATTAACTCCGTATATATAGAAAGCAATGGTAATTACGAAATAGCTAATTTGGTGAATTAATTCTCATATATTTAAAACACTGGATATTTAAGCTAGGTGGGGAGAGAAAAGCTGGAAATCTTCTTCTAGCTGGAGTATGAGCTTTAGTTAGTTACACCCTGCTGCTGAAGATAGAGATAATTAATTACTTAAAAATCTTGCTAGTTTATAGATTCGGAATTAGAATATATGTTGTAATTGTAAAATTACTCCATGTCAACTTTGTTGCTGCAACTTTAGTTAGATAGCGGATATTTGAACAAAATAATTTAGATGGGATTGAACGAGTGAACAACTCAGTAATCATCCGTAAATTCTCAGAAAATAGCTGCTAATGCCGTAGATAGAGAGAAGAATGTATAAAAAACTGTGGTATAAAAATATCAAATCAAATTAAAAGATTTTTTTTCGCTAGAAAAATTTTGAAATTATTAATTGTTATACAATGCCCAGCCAAATGTTAGCTAAAATAAGAGTAGGACTCTCAGTATAGAGAGTTGATTAAGATATTATTGTCATGAGTTTTGCCTTTTTATGAATTCAAGTAGTCAGTCTGCGAATAGTGATACATCTGGTCATCGTTTAGCAGACATAGCAGGAACTATTATTGCAATGTTGACATTAACATTGCCTTTGTTGGCGATCGCTCAGTTTTCTTCAGTGGATGTGGAAAACAGTCATCCGCAGACAGTAACTTACAAATTGCCAGCGACGCAGAAATAGTGATAAAAGAATATCTTCAAAAAACACATGATTTTATCGATAACAAACATATCAAGGGACATCAGGACATTTGCAATGAACTTGCAGCCAGATAATCGCGAATTCCGGGAAAATTTCATATCCTGTGGGCGATCGCTTAATTCAACTCTAAATTCATACCTATTCATTTTGTAGAGATTAAAATGCTTAGTATCTCTAGAGCGGTAGCTTTTAGTCAAGCACCTCCAGAGGAGGCTCACGGCTCTAGAGAAGCAACTTCATCAGCCTTGTCCAAATCCAAGGAAGCTGAGATTAATCTTGACGAATAGAATCACCATTGTATGAATTAAGACTAGGTTTTAAACTAGTTAAATCGTCGATATTACGCTTCATTGTCTGGCAAATTGTATCCAAAGGTAAATCATTCGCATCATAGCCAAAAGGATTTTCAATTTCTAAACCAATCGCCTCAATGCCAAAAAGTGTAAAACTAATTAAAGCAGTAACCAAACCCGTCCACCAATTCAGACTCTCAACTATTTGAAATGGTAATAAGATACAATAAATCAATAGTAATTGTTTTAAGTGGATTGCATATGCCAAAGGAATTGGTGTTTTTAAAATACGCTCACAAACACCTAAATTATCGACTAAATTATTTAACAATCCCTGCATAGCAGCCAACTGATAGCTATTAATACAATTCTGATTATATTGTTGCTGCAAATAGTCGCTAATCCAAAATGCAACTTCTAAAGGCGGATTATTCATCATCGTCAGTTTCTGATATTTAGAAGACGACATTAGTGCTTCTAATTCTGCAATTGCATTCTCTCCGCGCAAATGTTGTTTAGTTGCGATCGCAAAGGCAACTAATAAATATAAAGCTGCAATTTTCCCCTTTCTATCTTCATCTGCAACTTCGTCAACCGATACCCAAATTTGTCTAGCTAAATTACGACTACTATTAACTATAGAACCCCAACTTTTTCTACCTTCCCAAAACCGATCATAGGCAGTATTCGTACGAAAAACTAGTAACAAACCCAAAACGATACTGGGAATTACACTACCTAGAATTGGTTGAGATACAGGTATTTTGAAATGAAATAGTATAGAAATCAACAGTCCAAATAAACCGCACCAAATTACACGTTGGTAAATAGCAGCTATTACAGAACCTTTGACTTGGAATGTAAGTTTAAACCAATCTGGCTTTTTGGCTGTCATCGCTTTTATTGTTACACTTGGCTGATTCAATCCCTTAAGTATCTCATTTTTCATAATCGACCACGGAGGGATCACAAACAGCAAAACAACAAAACCCTTTTGTGGACAAGAGTTGTAGGGAAATGGATAGTTTCTAGAAGCGGTCTTAAATCTATTGCCCAACTGTGGCACAATTAAATACGGTAATAAGAAAATATTGTTAAAGGTAATTTTAGTGAGTTCAACAGCACAATCTACAGCAAGTGCGCGTCGCGTTGTTTTCCCCTTTACAGCAATTGTCGGTCAGGAAGAAATGAAGCTGGCATTGCTGTTGAACGTGATTGACCCCAAAATCGGTGGTGTCATGATTATGGGCGATCGCGGTACGGGCAAATCTACAACTATCCGGGCTTTGGCTGACTTGCTTCCAGAAATCCCTGTGGTAGAAAATGACCCGTTTAATAGCCATCCCAGCGATCCAGAATTAATGGGTGATGAAGTTCGCACTACTGTACAGCAAGGGGGAACTCCTAATGTTGTTCAGCGTAAGGTGCAAATGGTTGATTTACCTTTGGGTGCAACTGAAGACCGGGTTTGCGGCACCATTGATATTGAAAAGGCTTTATCGGAAGGTGTCAAAGCCTTTGAACCGGGGTTGCTTGCCAAGGCTAACCGAGGTATTCTCTACGTCGATGAAGTCAACTTGCTGGATGACCATTTAGTTGATGTACTCCTGGATTCGGCTGCTAGCGGTTGGAATACTGTAGAACGGGAAGGTATTTCGATTCGTCACCCCGCCAGGTTTGTGTTAGTTGGTTCCGGCAACCCAGAGGAAGGAGAATTGCGTCCGCAATTACTCGATCGCTTTGGAATGCACGCGGAAATTCATACTGTCAAGGAACCTGCATTACGGGTACAAATTGTCGAACAGCGTTCTGAGTTTGATCAAAACCCCAAACCTTTTTTGGAAAAGTATCAACCAGAACAAGATGCCCTGCAACAAAGTATCGTCAATGCTCAGACTTTGCTTCCTTCTGTGAATCTTGATTACGATTTGCGGGTCAAAATCTCCGAAGTTTGTTCCGAACTTGATGTTGATGGATTGCGAGGTGATATTGTTACTAACCGTGCAGCCAAAGCGATCGCCGCTTATGAAGGGCGGACAGAAGTAACAATTGATGATATTCATCGCGTAATTACACTGTGTCTACGTCACCGTTTGCGGAAAGACCCACTGGAATCAATTGATTCTGGTTACAAAGTGGAAAAAGTTTTCGGTCGTATCTTTGGAGTGGAAGTTGCAGAAGATACATCTGCGAAGAATGGTATGGGAGTGAAGACAGGGGTAAGATAGTTTTTTGTCGGGGAAGGGTAATACTCGTGAAGGCGAAAGCTAGGTAATTCCCTACTCCCAATTGAAAACTTTTGACTTTTCAATTAATACAGTCTACTGCATCTACTGCACTCAAAACTCAGCACTAAAAATAATGCGAAGTCTACGTTTTTGGTTCGACACATTTCTTTTAGCGAGTCAGTACAATCCACCTCGATTTGTCGAGTTACTCATGTTGATGTTGGCAATTGCTAGCATTGCAGTGTCGATATTATTTCCTACAGAGAAGCCTTATATGGTGCTGGGGTTGAGTTTGGTATTTGGTTCGGCAATTTCGATTTTAGTACGTGAGTCCATGATTCCCTCACACCAAAACCGCGTCACTCAAATCACTGCATTACTATTATTGATTACCAGTTTGTGTGGGTTTGCGGATATATTAAACAATGGTTAATGCCTGAATTGGTAATTTCAGATGAGTTAATGTTTTGCAATTATTTTTGTCCAGATTAATCCCAGCCTTGCATCTCCACTAATTCAATACATAAATTATTAATTTGCTCTAAATTTGGTCGATTGGGTAAAGTTGATTCTTCATAGACTTTATCCATTTCCATCACCAAATCCTCTGCTATTTTCATTACCTGTTCGTAAGAATATTCGCCGCGAATAATTGCTCTCAAATCTTCGGCATCGCCAGCTTCTCTGCGATCGACAATTATACTTCCTGATTTTAAAATTTCTAAACCACTGCGTAACAATCTGATGCAGTGCATCCCATGCTTCAAGTCAAATCCTGATTTGCGCTCCATCTCCGCCCTGACTGGATTACGATTTTTCTGCCAAGTTTGATAGGCGTTCCATTCCCGCAAGGCAACTTGATAACTTTGGCTTTTTTGGAGTAAACGAATGAAATCTTTACGCCCAAAAGTCATTTTTTGGGAATATGCTAAAGTCTCATCAGGCAAAGTATATTGTTTCAGTAAACCTTTAAAATCAATATCTGCTGTTAATAATTTGTATAATTGTTCCGATTCTTCTAAAAACTCGATTTTGCCGCGAATTAATAAATATAAATACTCTAAAAATGCATTCAGTTCTTCCTTGGCAAGAGGCTCTTCATTTTCGATCCCAAAATCAGCAGGAATTGGTTTAGATTCAGGAGGATTTAATAACCACTTGCGATGACTTTCCATTTTTTTGATTTGAGCAAATGCATAACCCGAATATGTGTGCTTAACCTTCTTGCTCAAAAATAATTGGCGATGCTTGATTAAGTGTTTACCGACTTCAGTTAAATGGGGATAGTTATTTAACCAAAGCAACTCTAAGACATTGGGGTTAGCACCAGATAATAAATTAATTATTTTTCGCAATTCATAGATAACAGTATCTTGATTTCCATCTAAAAACGGAAACATCCCCGATTCCCTATCCCAACCGCTATCTTTTTGTTCGACATTACTAAAACCAAGATAATACTCCTTGGGGGCAATAAATACCCCTCGGTAGTCATAATCAGACTCAGGGCGATTTAAACCGTAACCGTGGCTACCTGCTAAACCGATAAAAATTGAGCGTTGTTCAACTTCTATACGTTTCATAATTTATTCAGGTGTAGGTAATGAATAAGTGAATCAATTTTAGATAAACTTAACCTAAACCGATACATCACTATATAACTCAAATTACATACTTCCCGATTCTTGGAAAGAAAAAAAACTGAGCAATCTCTAAGACTGCTCAGAATGTTTGGTGCTGTTCTGTGTCATTTATAAATACACCCCTATTCACAAGAATTACGCCAGTTGAGTCAAAAAATATGCCAAAAAATATAAAAAAAATTATACCTCTACATTTGCTGAGATTTTTTCGCCAACTGATTGACATTGATTCCTTAGCAAAATAATATAAGAGATTGTCTGTCTAATTTCCGCTCGGAACAGGTAGACATCCTGCAAAAGCTGGAAACAGGTTTATCGAGATCCGGTAAACAAATGTGAAACCAGCTACCTGTACGGCAACCTTCAAGGACAATTTATGAGTTACGCAATTATTGAGACTGGCGGTAAGCAACTGCGCGTTGAACCCGGTCGTTTTTACGATATTGAACTGCTTCACGTAGAACCTGATGAACAAGTTACTATAGATGCTGTTTTACTAGTACAGCACGATGGTGAAGTTACAATTGGACAGCCGATTGTAGCTGGCGCAACTGTTCAAGGAACTGTAATGCGACATTTTCGCGATCGCAAAGTTCTAGTTTACAAAATGAAGCCGAAGAAGAAAACCCGCAAAAAACGCGGGCACCGTCAAGAAGTTACCCGACTAATGATAAATTCGATTAGTATGAATGGGTCGGTGATTGCTGACGCGCCGATAGTAGATAGCACAACTGAAACTGCTACTGAAGAATAATTTTGAGCATTTAGAAGTCAGTTATCATTAGGAATCATGTAAAAATAAGTAGTGCAAGCGTCTCGCTTGCTATTTTCTAAAGGTGGGCAAGACTTCGGTATGAGCGCTCACTTGAACGCTGCCTACACTGCTTGTTAAATTTATTTTTACACGAATACTTAGTCAGGAAAAATATGAATAATTCTGGCTTGGTGATGCTGATTTCCAGTTCTCAATATAGTTAACAAGAAAAGATAGATAAACAACTAGAAGCGGGAGGCAATCATGGCAAGTAAGAAAGGTACTGGTAGTACGAGGAACGGGCGCGACTCAAACGCCCAGCGACTTGGCGTAAAACGCTTTGGCGGTCAAGTAGTTCGTGCTGGTAATATTTTAGTGCGTCAACGTGGAACTAAATTCCACCCTGGTAACAATGTTGGCATTGGTAAGGATGATACTTTGTTTTCTTTGGTTGACGGGGTTGTCACCTTTGAAAGAAAGGGTAAAAGCCGCAAGAAAGTAAGTGTTTATCCAGTTGCTGCTGCTTGTTAATTGAGATTTTCTCGCAAATTGACTGATGCAGAAGTCGGGCTTATTCAAAAAGTCCGGCTTTTAAGTTTCTGGCTGAATTTTAGGTTGACATTAAGCGGTGAAGCAAAGAACCAATACCTAAGCCTGAAAGAGCTATCAAAGACAGGATGCCAAAAGCATGTATTTGTTGCCAACCAGCAGTTTGAAAGTCAATTCGGACTAATATATTTGCTGCCACAATCACTAAGGTATCGAGAAATAGCCGGAACCAGCCCAGCATCAGAAATAGCAGCAGAGCGCCGAAAATGGCGGCTACAAAGGTGCGAATATTAGATTTAAATAGATAATTAGTGTATTTGTTAAACTCAAGCAAAGGCATTGTCATGATTGCAACTACTAATAATAGTGCGATCGCAACTCCAATCCAAGCGATTGGGTCTAAATTTATTACCGATATGAACCAGCCTAAACTGGAATAGGTGAGTAAAGCCAGTGTCAAGGAAAGCCAAGGGATTTTTTTAATTATAGACATGCTATGGCAATACTTTTTTCAGTTCAAAATTTGATCATCCAATCTTTCTACAAGGTGAAATACCAATCGGCTTTTCTACTCCGATTTGTCTTGGTAGAATAACCATTATACTATTTTGGCAGAGTTGAGATTGAAATTAATCACATTGTCTTAGCATTAAACATCACTTTTGTCTAGAAAATTTTGTCTAAAAATGTTGTCAAGTTAAAATTTGGTGATGAGAATTTGCAACTGTCAACTACTAGTTGACCAAAGTAACTTTGCAGAGACAAAAATCTCCGCGTCTCCGTGTCTCAGCATCTCCGAGTCAATCTCAACCCGTCAATAATTCTGGGTTGGCGAACCACTAGCTATTAGTGAAAACTTGACGACTTAACCTCAGCGACTGTATCTTGGCAAAATTACCAATAATTTCCCAAAAATTAGTTAAATATTTTCATAAACATTTGTAAACTGTTAGCAGCACTGTTTAAAAATGTACAAGTAGGCGCAAATTATATTGATAAGGAATATCATGAGACAGCTTGTAATTGCCGAGCGTGTATGTCTAACTGGTCACATATTGGCAAAGGCTTTTGGACTAGCTGGAATTCTGCTAGTTATTCCCCATGCTGAGAAGTTATTAAGCTTTGGGGAAGTAGGAGAAACTGCAATCCAAGTGAGTATGGCGGATGGCGGAGTCATTGACATTATTTTAGGAACTATAGCTGTTTCGATTTTTGCCTTCAGAACCTTGGGATGGCGAACTTGGCTAGGTTTTATGATCCCAGCAGTATTAATATCAGTAAGCAGTGAATTATTGGGGACTAGTACGGGATTTCCGTTTGGATACTATAGTTATTTAAACGGTTTGGGATATAAAATTGCTGGATTAGTACCGTTTACGATTCCTTTATCTTGGTTTTACGTCGGCTTATCGGCTTATTTAGTCGCACATGCAGGACTAGGAGTGGCAAAAAACCCGACTTTCCTGCGTCAAGTTGCAGCCGTAGCCCTGGGAGCAATGTTGTTTACCTGTTGGGACTTTGCCTTGGAACCAGCTATGAGTCAAACCTCCTTACCTTTCTGGTATTGGGAACAACCTGGTGCATTCTTTGGCACACCTTATCAAAATTATGTAGGTTGGTTTGGTACGAGTGCTTTATTTATGACAGTTGCAGCATTTATGTGGCGCAATAACCCCGTAAAATTAGAGCGATCGCAACTTAATATACCGATGATTGTTTACCTGAGTAACTTCGCCTTTGCCGCAGGATTAAGTCTAGGCTCTGGTTATTTAATTCCTGTATCCTTGGGCTTTTTTGGTGGAGTCATTCCGGCAATATTGTTATGGTGGAAAGCTGTGAATGCAGAAGAAACACCAGCGATTACAACAACACCCATTCAAGTTGCAGCCAAGTAAAAATTGGCAACTGGGCATTGTCAAAGAGACGGAAAGAAGGAGAAGACAGCCATTTGCTTGTGGAAAGGAGTTGGCGGGGAGATTTTTCAGCCAAACTCCAGTAATTTCTTTTCATCTCCCCATCTCCCCATCTCCCCATCTCCCCATCTCCCCATCTCCCCATCCCCGCGTCTCCATTCCCCAATGTCCCTGATTCTTCTTTTAATTCAAATACCAGCAGTTGCCATCTTACTTTCGCGTCTTTTCAAAGGAGCAAGAAGACTTCCCCCCATTCAACCGCAACCACCCACACTTGATATACTCGGCAGCGTCAGCGTCGTTGTGCCCACACTCAACGAAGCAGAAAGAATTGCACCATTGTTAGCTGGCTTGAGTCAGCAAAGTTATGAATTGCGAGAAGTCATTGTAGTTGATAGTAACTCTGACGATGGGACTCCCGAATTAGTTAAAGCTTTACAAACAAAAGACCCTCGTTTTCGCGTGATGACAGATGATCCTTTACCAGGAGGTTGGGTAGGTCGTCCTTGGGCACTACATAATGGATTTTTACACATATCTGCATCCAGTGAGTGGTTTTTGGGGATGGATGCGGATACTGTACCCCACCCCAGTTTAATTGCAGGTTTAGTTAAAACTGCGATCGCTCAAGGATACGATTTAGTCTCCCTATCGCCACAGTTTATCCTCAAGTATCCTGGTGAGTGTTGGTTGCAACCAGCATTGTTAATGACTTTGCTTTATCGCTTTAACCCGGCGGGTGTAAATGCCAACAATTCCGAACGGGTAATGGCTAATGGGCAATGCTTTTTGTGCCGCCGCTCAGCCTTAGAGGCAGTCAGTGGATATACGAGTGCCAAAGGTTCTTTTTGTGATGATGTCACCTTAGCCAGAAATATTGCCGCTTCCGGATTTAAAGTCGGCTTTCTTGATGGGGCAAAAGTTTTTAAAGTGCGGATGTACGAAGGTGCAGCAGAAACCTGGAAAGAATGGGGACGTAGTTTAGATTTAAAAGACGCTTCATCACGCGCTCAAACCTGGGGTGATATTTGGCTATTGGTATCAGTACAAGCATTACCCTTACCAATAATTGGATTTTTTCTACCTCTCTATCTCTCCAGTTCTGCCTCTCTCCCTCTCAACTGGCTATTGGGAACCAACATATTTTTATTCTTAATTCGCTGGGGGATGTTGTTAGCGATCGCACCTTCCTATGACTTGACACAAGCACGCGGTAGCTTATTATTTTGGCTTTCACCCTTTGCAGATACTTTAGCAGTGTTGCGAATTATACTATCGGCATTGCAAAAGCCGAAGCAATGGCGAGGCAGGAATTATTCAAATTGAATTATGATTGGGGCGATCGCAATTTTATCAAAATATTAACTTGCGATTTAGAACCTAGTGGTTCGCCAACCCAGAATTGATAGGTTGAGATTGACTAGGAGAGACAGAGACGCGGAGTGGCTTCCCGCAGGGTAACGGGTATTACGAATTACGAATTGGTATCATTCAGCTTCTTCTTTAACTTTGTCCCCACGTTCGAGTTCCCAGAGGATTTGATTTCCTTCCCGACGTACACGGGAAACAATCCAATTCCGCCAGCGCCATTCATCACCGCGACTGGTGACTGCACTAGCATGGACATCCATTAAATCTGCAAGCTCGGAGCTAGTAATTAAATAACCTTTTTCAGCAATTTCATCAGCAATACGGAGGGTATCCATTAGATTACGGAGTTGGGTAACTCTGACTTCGCAGGGTACATTTTCATGGTGATTGTTAGAGTTAATAGAGGCATCTACCATAGTGATTTCAGTAACAAGGGTATCTACTGCGAAAGTGTCATCGTTAATTATTGTCGAGTGTCCTTTATTTTCAGATACTTTTGCTACATTTAACTCTTTTTTTATGCCTAAAGCTATAGTTGAGTCAATATCTCCCTGTTGCTTAAGTGATAAGCCCTTACCAGTGGCAAAGGCACGAGCAATAGTATCACACCTTTCGTTCCCAACGTTACCAGCATGTCCGCGTACATGTTCCCATCTGACTTTGCGGCTGTTGAGTTCATCGAGAATTTCTAATAAATCTTGATTTTGTACAGGCTTGCCGTCGGCTTTTTTCCAACCTTTCTTTTTCCAACTTTTTACCCATTTGGTGACGCAATTGATTAGATATTCGCTATCTGTGTAGAGGGTAATTGGGTAACTTTGCCCGGAAGCCTCAAAAAATTGTAAAGCTGCGATCGCGGCTTGCATTTCCATGCGATTATTGGTGGTTTGAGGGCAAGAATCGCCCATTTCGTGAACCGAACCATCATCATAATAAACGACAGCACCCCAACCACCAGGTCCAGGGTTGCCTGTGCAAGCACCATCTGTATATATACTTTCTATTGTCAGTGAAGTCATAACGGCGATCGAAAATTTCGTATTACAGATTAATTGATTATTGATTAGATATCAATTAGAGGTGATGCATAAAGTAAACCTTATTTTCTAATTTTTTCGCAACTTGTGAGTAGTCTCAACTAAACTTTCAGCAAATTGATCAAGTCGTTGGAACAGTTTTTCATCTAATAGTTTACCTTCAGCACTAAAGGCTTTCCAAGCTTGTCCAATTGCGACTTGTTCTAGAATAGACCAAGTGTGAGTCCATCTTAAAATCACTCGTAAATCATTCAGCGCATTACTGTTGGATTGTCCACCCAAAACGCTAATGAGTCCGGCAACTTTACCAGATAATTGATCGAAACTCATTAAATCGAGGGCATTTTTCAAGACTCCACTAATACTACCGTGATACTCAGGTGTCACCAAAATTAATCCATCAGCATTACTGACAGCATCCTGCAATCTCTTGACATCTGGGTAATCTGGATACTCATCACCCCCATCGCAAAATGGTAACTGCATCTTTCTTAAATCCAGAATTTCGACTTCTGCACCTAATGCTTGGACTCTTTGGGCTGCCAGTTCTAAAGCCATTTGACTGTAAGAATTGGCTCGTAAACTACCTGCAATACCGACTATTCTCACCATATTTACTCCACTGATTAGAAAAATTGTTGATAATTCTGATTTTTAAATTAGTGACAACCTGACGAAATATAGCAGCTTAAGCATACTCGTAACGACTATGAGTTTATCATAACGAAAGCGATCGCATCTGTCAAATGCTTGTGGAGGCAGACAGCTAGATATGTAGAAGGAGGAGAAAGTCATTTCCCCATCTCCACGTCGGTTTTATCGTCATTATTCAGGCGAACCTGATATTACTTATTGGTTTCTAAAGCAGCAAATAAATTTTCCCAGTTCGTATTATTCACTGAATTTTCAGTGGCTTTAACTTCAAAAGTGACATTACAAGCTTGAGTATTTTGCAGGGCTTGCACACATAACTCAGCGACATCATCACGACTAATTTTTCCGCGAATATTATCACCTTGCTCTAAAATTAATTCTTTCCCTCCTGCTTCTTCTGTCAACGCACAAGGACGGATAATAGTGTAGCTAATACCGCTTTCTCTAAGACTATCTTCTCCCTTTAATTTCCAAGTTAAAATGCCACCTAATTGGTCATTTAATCGCACTGCTGGCGGTTCTTCTTCTAAGTTGATACCTGCTCTACCGGGTCTTGTGACACCTGCGGAACTAACAAGAACAAATCTAGGTAATTTATTACCTCCATAGGCTGCGATCGACTCAATTTTTAAAGAAAAACTACCAGGAGAAAAATAAGGATTTAATTGACCATCATACTCAAATTTACTTAACATTAATTGCAGAGAACAAACTCGACTTTGATCAATTGCCGGACAATTTTTGACGACTTTGGCACGAAATACGGGAATTAAATCAGCAAAAGGAATCTGAACATTAATCCAAGCACCATCTACTGTATCAAAAGAATAACTATAACCAACGCCATCCCAAGCGGAATCAGTACGCACAAATAATTTATAGCGTTTACCATCACCCTGAATGCGTAATTCAATTCCTTCGTATCCAGATAAATTAATTGATGGTTGAAAATTTTTAGTTCTAACTGATGCGAATCCACCCGAATTATCAGTGGAAACATTACCTGTAAATATCGCTACATTATCAGTGAGAATCATGTTGCTGCTGCTGATACCACCCATGACAACATCATCTAAGGCACCCCAAATATTTTTTAAGTTATTTAAACTTAAATCATTGAATTTATTTGGATTGCCTGAAGATTGAGTGAAATCAAATATAGTTTTTACATCTGCCTGAGGTAGATATTTTGCTGCAACCTCAACTAAATTTTTCACACCTTGATATTCGACATTTTCGGGTGTATCTCCCACGATTTCCGGCTGATAAAATTGCACACCTTGGTTATATTTTGCCCGATCTGGAGTATCTCCTTCTACAGGTTGGACTCGCACCGCAGTACAGCAAATCACAGCTTGAATATTTGCCATCACCAGAGGAGTTAAGGTTTCGATTTTAGTTATATCTGCTACTACTAATTCTGTTTCATTACCTAAAATTTCACGCGCTTTTTCGATGTCACGGACGAGAGAACGAACTCTGTAGCCTTTTTTCAGCAAGCTTTTGACAACTCGCTGACCCACACCACCGGTTGCACCTGCTACTAGTATTACACCCACTTTTTTATCTCCGTCGGGTTTGTTTTGACTATCCTGTGGACGACCTTGAAATAATTCCTGTATCCAATTAAGTAAGGGAATTACCTCAAAATAGCTGAGAGTTTCCACAAATTTCCCGAAATCCCAGGGCTGACGATTTTTTTGACTCATAGTTTTACCTATGTGCTACCACTATAGATATATTTAGTGTAATGATTTTAGAGATTATTTAATTCTATATTTTGACTGAAATGTCGCTGAAATTTAGCTGAAATGTAAATATTACATTTTTCGATAACAGTATTATAATCAACTGAGCCATGATATCTTACTAACTTTCTAATTCCTAAGGTCCGATTTCTAACTTCTATTCCTAAATTGTAATTCTAAATTATTGATATATTATGCGTGCCAGAATCGAAGATGATTTATTATTTTTGCACCACGAAGATTTACCCGAATATAAAAAAGGTGGTTCTGTAGTCAGAAATAGCTATTTTTGGGCACTCAAATCGATCGCAGGTAGAGCATCTCGTCACCGTGATTGGGAATATGAATCGGAAATTTGGGTAGCACTGGGAAGAATGTTGATGTCTTTTACAGAGTCGGGTTATTTGGGTTATCGGGAGACTGTGTTGGAATTTCCTCTATCGCAGGGCGAAATACCCGATGTTTTGCGTCCAGTTGCAACTTGGGAGTAATATTTTTCGGCAGATTCGATGAATTCTCGAAAATACTGCTACAGATTAATCTCCACGTCAGCTTTATTGCCTACATGCGATCGCAGAGATGGATGAGTGATTTTTTACTCAGTACACTGTGTAAATGCTAGAATCCTCAGTGGGGAAATTAGGATATTTAAATGCCTGCTTTAGCTAAATCAATCAAGTTTGGTACAGATGGTTGGCGCGGTATCATTGCCGATGAGTTCACTTTTGAACGTGTTGCTTTAGTTGCACCTGTCGCCGCCAAGGTTTTGTTTGATACCTACGGAGAAAAAGCCGGAAATCGCAAAATTATAGTGGGTTACGATCGCCGTTTTATGTCGGAGGATTTTGCCCAAAAGGTTGCAGAAGTAGTTTCTGCGGCTGGTTTTGATATTTTATTAAGTGAAACTTTTGCTCCGACTCCAGCCTTTAGTTGGGCTGCAAAACAGGAAAATGCTTTGGGTGCTTTGGTAATTACTGCTAGCCACAATCCTGGTAAATATTCGGGTTTGAAGGTAAAAAGTGCGTTTGGTGGTTCAGTACCGCCAGAAGTGACACAAAAAATTGAAGCATTATTAGCTGATGAAGCTGTACCCGTTGCGGCAACTCCAGGAAAAATCGAAAAATTTAACCCTTGGGGTAGTTATTGTGACGGCATTAGCAGCAAAGTGGATATTACCAAAATTCGTCATGCGATCGCATCTGGAAAGCTGACTGTATTTGGTGATGTCATGCATGGTGCGGCTGCTGGTGGTTTAGCGATGCTACTGGGTGATAAGTTTAAGGAAATAAATAGCGATCGCGATCCGTTATTTGCAGGTGGCGCGCCGGAACCTTTACCCAAGTATCTCTCGAAGTTGTTTGAGGTAATGAAAAACCATCGCCAAGAAAATCCTGGTGATTTAAATGTTGCCTTAGTATTTGATGGAGATTGCGATCGGATTGCAGCTGTTGATGGTGCAGGTAATTTCCTCAGTTCGCAGATATTAATCCCAATTCTCATCGATCATTTAACCAAACGTCGTGGTTTCACTGGCGAAATCGTCAAAACCGTTAGTGGTTCCGATTTAATGCCCTTAGTCGCCAAGTTACACAATCTTTCGGTTTTTGAAACACCCGTGGGTTACAAGTACATAGCCGACAGAATGTTAGAAGCGAATGTATTACTAGGTGGTGAAGAATCAGGTGGGATTGGTTACGGTACACATATTCCCGAACGCGACGCTTTACTTTCAGCTTTGTATGTATTAGAGGCAATTGTGGAGTCGGGGTTAGATTTAGGCGATTATTATCGCCAATTGCAGGAAAAAACCGGCTTTTTCTCAGCATACGATCGCATTGATTTACCATTAGCAAGTATGGAAGTTCGCGCCAAACTACTCGCACAATTGCAAAAAGAACCATTAAAAGAAATCGCCGGATTGGCGGTAACAGACTGTCAAGCGATCGATGGTTATAAATATCGTCTTGCCGATAATCGCTGGTTAATGATTCGTTTTAGCGGCACTGAACCCGTCTTGCGACTATATTGTGAAGCTGCCACCTTAGAACAAGTGCATCAAACTTTGGCTTGGGCAAAAGATTGGGCAGAATCATAATTGCTGACCGAAGAAAGGCAGAGGGCAGGAGGGAGAAGGGAGAAGGGAGAAGGGAGAAATTATATTTTACCCTCTGCTTAAAGGGTCACAAGCCCCTAATTTATTTATGAAAAAAGAAAGAAATAGGGAGCATCCCAAATGTGTAAATTGTTTTTTTGTAGTGCGGGCTTCTAGCCCGCTTCCTGGAGATTAGGGAGCAAGATGCTCCCACTACAAATTATATTTTTGCAAAATTGGGATGCTCCCCATCCACTTCCCGCTTTAATAATTCTTCCAAATCCTGTTTTAAACCAATCCTGTCTAATAAATTTCTTCCTGCCTCCATTTCTACCAAAAAATCAACATCACTATCAGGTTTTGCTTCTCCTCTTGCTACCGAACCAAAAACACGCACATTGTAAGCACAATATTTAGAGGCAATTTTTAATATTTCTTCTCGAAATGGTAGTAATAATTCCTGAATTCCCATAACTCATACCATTTCACGAAAAATCTGATACAGATGTAAATCCTGAAAGCTTTGCTGCATCTAAGTTTTTTAATTGCGAATTGCGAATTGCGAATTGTGAATTGGTATCAAGCCACGTAAATCCTCTTTTATTATCACTTCTAGCTTCCTACTTTTTCAAAAACTCAGTACATACTCATACTCTGTATAAAAAAGATGCGACAACCGTAGCTGTTCGCATCTCAGTTACTAACAAAAAGTAGTATAATTGAAACACACAATGAACTCTAATAACGATTAATCGAATATTCACATTCATTGCCTAAGTGTTTATACGCTATTCAACTGTAACGCTTTTAGCTAAATTTCTTGGCTGATCCACATCCAAACCACGTCGAGCAGCAATGTGATAGGAAAGTAGCTGCAAAGGAATTACGGTGAGAATTGGTGATAATAATTCATCAACATTGGCAACAGTCAGTAAATCTTGGAAAATTTCCCCAGCTTCACCATCACTAATTGGTGTCACACCAATCAAACGGGAATCCCTAGCTTTAGCTTCTTGGGAATTAGAAATTACCTTTTCATACACACTACCAGGAACTGCGATCGCAACTACTGGTACTTTCGCATCTAATAGGGCGATGGGACCATGTTTCATTTCCCCTGCTGGGTATCCTTCGGCATGGATATAGCTGATTTCCTTGAGTTTTAATGCACCTTCGAGGGCGATGGGGAAATTAATTCCTCGTCCCAGGAAAATCACATCTTGAGTTTCCGCGAAGTTGTGTGCCAGTTGTTCAGTGAGTTTATCTTGTATATCTATGGTTGCTTCGATTTCTTTGGGAATTAATCGCAAGCCATTAATTATTTCTGCGATTCTTTCTTGGGGAAGTGTTTGCCGACGAGATGCTAAATCGAGGGCGAGGGCGTAAAATGCCATTAACTGGGCAATAAATGTTTTGGTTGCTGCAACTCCAATTTCGATTCCCGCCAGGGTATTAATAATATGGGGAACCATATGCCCCAAGCTGCTCTCCGGACGGTTAGTAATACCTAAAAGTCGCGCTTGATACTTGGCATCTCGAAATTGACGACGTTCTTTCTCCATTGCCAAGGCGGCGAGGGTATCGGCTGTTTCCCCCGATTGAGTCACGCCAATCGTAATTGTGTTGGCGGTTAGAGGCGCAGGTGCATAGCGAAACTCGGAGGCGTATTGTACTTGCGTGGGGATTTGAGCCAATTGTTCGAGTAAGTATTTACCAACAAGTGCGGCGTGCCAGCTAGTACCACAAGCCACAATTTGAATTTGTTCTAAATCAGCATAAAAATCGGCGGGAATACCCAAGTTGATTGGGGATTCTTCGGAAGCGTTAAAGTAAGCATCTAAACTCGCCCGTACTACTCCTGGCTGCTCGTAGATTTCCTTGAGCATGAAGTGTTTGAATCCCTGTTTTTCCACCATTGTGGGACTCAAATTCAGCAAGCGAGGTTGTTTTTTCAACCTTTTACCAGTGAAATCATAAATTTCCACTCCTAACGGAGTCAGACGGGCAATTTCACCATTTTCCAATGGTAAAACAGCACGGGTATGAGAAACGATCGCTGGCGTATCGGAAGCACAGAAAAATTCCCCTTGTCCAAAACCAATTACTAATGGTGCTTGCTGGCGAACCACAATCAACTCATCGGGGAAGTCAGCCGAAATTACAGCAACGGCAAATGCCCCCTCAAGTTCCTGGACAGCTTTACGTACGGCATCAAAAAAGGGCGAATCCGATTCACCCATTGCAATTTCTTCGCGAAGGTATTGAGAAATCAAATGGGGAATAACTTCAGTATCAGTTTCCGAGCGAAAATCGATACCAAAAGATTTGAGGCGATCGCGTAATTCCCGATAGTTTTCAATAATCCCATTTTGCACCACCGCCACACGATTGACAGTATCCATGTGGGGGTGAGCATTATGTTCTTCAGGCTTGCCGTGGGTAGCCCAGCGAGTATGTCCAATCCCAATCTGTGATGGAGCTTCTAGCTGTTCTAATTTTGAGCGTAAGTTGTGTAATTTGCCCTTCGCCCGAATGCAATTAACCTCACCTTCCCAAATCGTCGCGATTCCGGCGGAATCGTAGCCCCGATACTCCAGTTTTTCCAATCCTGCTAGCAAAATTTCTGTCGCCGCTTGAGTTCCGATATAACCAACGATTCCGCACATTTTTCACACCGTTTTTGTTATTGAGGACAATTTAGCTAATTAGTCAATGTATCTAAAATATAACCAATGCAATATTTGTGATCATAGCTTCTGAAATTTAGCAAAGAAAAAGGGACGTGATGTCCCTTTTGTCAAGTCTTTAATATTATTTATTTTTGAGTGCGAATGTCAAAAATAAGGTTGGGCTAGGGTGGACACTACTCACAGAAATAATTAAAAGCGAGCAATGTCCATCCCGCTTTCTGCTAAAAGCGCTTTTTATGAGAACTTTTAGTTGTGCCGACAGGGGAAATTGCTAAAGAAATAGCAAAATTCCTAGTAAGCTAGACCCATACTGCGAGTAGTTTCAGCACCCAAGTAGACTCGGATGCTGAGGAAGTCGGTAGGACAAGCGGTTTCGCAGCGCTTACAACCGACGCAATCTTCAGTACGGGGGGAAGAAGCAACTTGAGCGGCTTTGCAGCCATCCCAAGGCACCATTTCCAGTACGTCTGTGGGGCAAGCCCGAACGCACTGAGTGCAACCAATGCAGGTATCGTAGATTTTTACGGTATGAGACATTAAAAAGGCTCCTTTCGAGTAATCTTCTCTGCGAAAGAATCATTAATCAAGGGCTAGTTTACCTTAGTGCCTTAGCCATCGTAATCAAAAGGCTACATAACTTTAAAATCTGTAATGGTTATTGGTTAACAAGAACAGGGAAAGCCCGAAATTGGGGGTTGATGGGTGTAGGTTTTTGACAAGGAGGTGAGCGATTACATCGATAAGGAAAGAAAATGGAGGTAGCAAAGACACATGGAGTACAAATTATGGCGAGATGCAGCAGGAGTTAGAGAACTGACAAGAATCTTAGCCAGAGACGATTTTCTGTGGTTTAGTCCCACATAAAGCTTAGTCAGCAAGCATGATCACCAAGATTTTTGAAATTTCCATCTGAAAATTATTTGAAAAAGTATTT
>NZ_JAYGHN010000026.1:11844-91649 GCF_034931845.1 Calothrix sp. UHCC 0171 | reverse complement strand
TTTTACATAATTCTGGTATTAACAGGTATTGCCAAAGCATTCCTCAAACCTGCTAGTGATGCACTGATGTTTCAGTTAATACCTGTAAACGTGTTTACCAATGCCGCAACTTGGAATAGTAGTAGCTTTCAAATTGCCTCGGTGGTGGGACCCGCATTAGGAGGATTTGCGATCGCGCTTTTGGGTGGTGCGACGGGTGTATATGTGCTGGCTGGATTTGCCGGATTGCTGTGTTTGATTTTAATGGCAACTATTTCTGAACCCAAATTCACCCCCTCCAAAGAACCGATTTCCCTGAAAGCACTAGCAGCAGGGGCGGCATTTGTCTGGAAAAACCAACTAATTTTAGCGGCAATTAGTTTAGATATGTTCGCTATATTACTGGGGGGTGCGGTAGCTTTATTACCCATCTTTGCCAAGGATATTTTGCGGGTGGGACCATTTGAATTGGGATGTTTACAAGCTGCACCTTCCATTGGTGCCTTAATTATGGCGGTGAGTTTGGCACATTTACCACCGTTACGTAAAGCTGGCAAAGCCTTGTTATGGTCGGTAATTGGTTTTGGAGTGGTGACAATTATTTTTGGCTTGTCCCGGTGGTATTGGCTGTCATTGCTGATGTTAGCTTTAAGCGGTGCTTTGGATGCCATTAGCGTAGTTATTCGCCATACCCTGGTACAAATTCGCACACCCGACAATTTACGCGGTCGAGTTGCGGCAATTAACAGTGTATTTATTAGCGCATCGAACGAATTGGGGGGTTTTGAATCAGGTTTAGCTGCGGCATTTTTGGGTCCCGTGATTACCGTTGTTGGTGGGGGTATTGGGACAATTGTAGTTGCGATCGCGGCTGGTTATATCTGGCCAGAAATACGAAAATTAGGGACTTTGGAGGAGTATAAAAAATAGGTTTGGTTAGGAATAAGTTATGAAGTGATGTTATGAGCTAATATAAAATTAGGAAATATAATTGCGATCGCGTATGTCTGCTAAAGATATCTTTCATGAAGTTGTCAAAAAAGCTCTACAGAAAGATGGTTGGCAGATAACTCACGACCCGCTTTCAATTAGCGTAGGTGGTATAAATATTTCTATTGATTTTGCAGCAGAAAAGCTGATTGCAGCAGAACGAGAAGGAGAGAAAATTGCCGTCGAAGTCAAAAGTTTTTTGGAGAGGTCGTCTGCAATCTCGGAATTTCATACCGCATTAGGACAGTTTATCAATTATAGGGGTGCATTAAAGCGACGAGAGCCAGAACGTATTTTATATTTAGCAGTACCTTTGACAACTTACAGAACATTTTTTCAACTTGATTTTCCCCAAGCTATGGTTGAGGAGAATCGAGTAAAGATGGTTATTTATGATGTAGAAAATGAGGTGGTTTTTGCATGGAAAAAGTAACCAGATATCGCCAGATTGTACAACAAATATTACAACCCTATGGTGAACAAAAACCTGCTTATGGAAACATTGAAGTTGAAAAGATTTTTGATAAAGAGCATGACCATTACCAAATTGTCCATGTAGGTTGGGAGGGGCAAGAATGGGTACACAGTTGTATCATCCACATTGACATTAAAGACGAAAAAATTTGGCTGCAATGGAATGGAACAGAGGATGATATAGCAGCAAATTTGGTGGCTGCTGGAGTACCCAAAGAGGATATTGTTTTAGGGTTTCAGTCTCCCTTTATGAGGCAGTTTACAGATTATGCTGTGAGCTAGGATATTTTTTAGAACACAATTATTTGACGTATTATGCATGTTTATTTTACATTAAATTGCCAAAACTTGAATAATGATATTTACAACTTCTTCTAATTTGAAAACTTTACCATAGTGTTCGAGAGGAATATCTATGTCAAATTCCTGTTCAATAAAATTTAATAGTTCTACTCCATCCAAAACATCCATATTAAATGAATTTTTTAGGGCATCATATATTTCCATATTGTCATTTGAATAGGAACCACTCCAAATGCCGGAATTACTAGCTTTAATATTGGCATAATCTCCCAAAAATACTGTTGACTCCAGCTTTATATCTTCTAGTGAGATATCGCACAAACCAGAAATATAATATTGCAAACTTGTAAAAATATGATCAGAATCAATTTTTTCTGCTTGAACAGGGTTACGAATTTCTACGACAGCAGGATTAACAATAGTTTCTGGTTGATTAATTCTAGTTGATTCTAGCTGATTTGACTTTTTACCTTTTTCTTCCTTGCTTCTTTTGCTCATACAATTGAAAGCTGTTAGCTCATCGCTATTATCGAATTTTAATTCAGTCATATATTCAATTACTTTAAGTTTAACGTCATCTTCTAACTTCAGTAATTCTTTCTCTAATTTAGTTAATTGAGTATATTTTAGCTCTGCGGCTTTAACTAAGTCATAGTCCTTCTCTGCTTTTTCTATTGCAGCATTTATATTATCAATACTATATTGTAAAGCTGCTATGTTTTTAAGTTCTTTTTCCCATTTTACTGCGATCGCAAGTGCGGCTTTGATTTCATTTTGTTTGTACTTGGCAATATCGAATATGCGATTTACTATAAATTCATTCCGAAATGTAGATGAATTTATTTTACTCTCTACTTTTTGTGCTGTATCTTCAATCCACTCAAAAATATTCAAAGATTGAATATTTTTTTGAACATATTTGAAGCTTAATGTAATCCCGACAGTTGTCATTAAAGAATCATAAAATTCTTGACCGAGTTTTGCTATTATTTTCTCTGGTGTTATGCCAGAGGCACGTAAATAAAGTTGTACGACAGCATAATAAGCTGCTAAACGGGCAGAAGAACGAAGATGAATCTCAAAACTCTGTACAGAAAATTCTATTCCTGGAGTAATATTTTGTAAAGTATTTGTACAAACATAAACTAATGTTTTCATATCTGTACTTAATTTAGAAATCAATCCGCTATGATAAAGTGTAATTGCATCTTGTAGCGTAGGCAAATACTCTTCTTCCCCTAAACGTTTTCCTAAATCATAGCCAATTTCATAAGCCGAGCGTTTAATAAAATTATCTATATTGTTAGTACATAAACTTAATGGTCGAATAGCATTAACTAAATTAATAAGCTGAGAAGCCAACCATAAATTTCTTGAACAACTTCACGGGGATTTAAAGAACGAATAGGTGTTTTGCGACCTAACAAATGCACTTTTAGCTTGCAGTTGACAAAGATAAGGTCAATTTAGGTGTTTTAATGACTGCTTTGTTTTGCGATTTAAGTACGGAGAGGGATGGAAAACCACCAACTCAACCGGAACAAAGGGAACGAAAATTATTAGCGTTGATTCAAAAATGCCGTAAAACCGTAGTGCTATTCGTAGATGAAGCCCACGACCTCCATCACAGCACTTTGGTCAAAGTTAAGCGCTTGATTGAATTGGTACGGCAGAATGGTTGTACTTTATCCGTAGTTCTCATCGGACATCCCAAACTGAAAAATGATTTGCACCGACCATCGTTGGAAGAAATTGGTGCGAGGACAAACGTGTTTAGTTTGGAAGGTATTCGAGGTCATCAGGCGGAGTATATAAAATGGCTATTGGGTGAGTGTATTCACGATGAATGTATACCCGAAGATTTGATTACGGATGAAGCAGTTTCATCTTTAGCAAAACGATTGACGACCCCGTTACAAATCGAACATTACTTACGTTTATGCTTTGAGAAGGCTTATAACACTGCTACCAAGCCTGTTACCGTTGATATACTCGAAGCCGTTTTGGCTATTGGGCTTGATGATTTAGAACCTCGCTTAATTCGGTATGGGTATAATTTTAAGGTGTTAGCTGAGTTATTAAATATACGAGTAAGTGAGGTGAATTCTTTTTTGCACGCCCAATTGCCTCCTGGTCGAACGGAAGATTTGAGAGACCAGATGTTGAAAATTGGAATTCCTTTGTATGGTGATGCAATTTGATTCAATAGACTCGTTCTAATATTCGTCAAAAATGAAGAATACCTCGTTCAGATTTTTTTGTTTTATTTGTGTCCAGTTTATAGCGCTTCCCAACCTAGTGAAGTACATTTTAGCGGCTTATTCTTAGTTAGAAAGGTTTATGCGTACCTCAGTAGCCTAGGAAAGGCTATATATATAAATAAATAGACACATTTGTCCGTTTAAAAAGTTCGTATAACTTGGACACTTTTAGGGCTGTTTTTCTAAAAACACCCGAATATAAGGGTTACAGCTTATTTGCAGTTAATGTGGTTTGGTTGCAAATAATGTGGTTTCATTTGCACTTAATGTGGTTTTGAGACCCCCCTTATTTGCAGAAGACAGTGGTTTCAAAATTGGCTTGTTTGCAGTTTCATCTCCCGATGTTTGCAGTTCGCTACAATTACCCATCGAATTCAACTGGGAGAGGCGTTATGTAAACGGTTTGGAGTGAATTACGTCACGGAAGTTCGTGATTCTGGAACTGGTGATTTGCTCGGTTATGGAGTCTGTATCGACTCTCTACATCATCAAAGTCAAGCTCGATTCAATCCCAATGATTGGCACAATGATACGGTAATTATTGATGAATGTGACCAGGTATTTTGGCATCTCCTCAATTCGGGAACTGAAGTTGCAAAACGTCGCGTTGCCGTATTAAAAAATCTCAAGCTACTGATTCAAAATGTATTGGGTAGTCCGGAAGGAAAGATTTATCTTGCTAGTGCTGATGTGTCGGATTGTGATGTTGATTACGTACTATCTTTGGCTGGAGAGATTCAGGTAAAACCATTCATCATTGTCAACGATTACCAGCCGCAAGCTGGTAAGTGCTACATCTACAAAGGTTCTAATCCCAAGGATTTAGTCGTATCACTGGATAAAGCGATTGCTGCAAGTAAACAAACTCTAACTCCAGGAGACGAGTCCAAGAGTAATGAACAAGACGAATCTCATACTGCATCTTCCCATCTGCTACTTTGTTCTGCTCAGAAGGCAAAATCGAAGTGGGGAACCCAAGCATTGGAAGAAAGGTTTCGTCGCAAATTCCCAGATTTGAAGATTTTGCGAATCGACAGCGAGTCTGTTTCTGACCCCAATCACCCTGCTTATGGTTGCATTGCGAACCTTAATCAAATCCTCACTGAGTATGACTTAGTAATTGCTTCCCCAAGTCTGGAAACCGGAGTATCGATTGATATTCAAGGTCATTTCCAAGCAGTGTGGGGAATATTCCAAGGAGTCCAGTCTGCGAACTCGGTACGGCAGATGTTGGCAAGATTGCGAGAAAATGTCGATCGCCATATTTGGGTGAGAAGTTCTGGAGTTGGAACTGTGGGAAACGCTTCCACATCAATGGGTTCACTGCTCGCGAGTCAACACGCAGCTCCTGGGGTGATGTTTCGTGGTTCCGATGCAGCGTTACTGAAACTTAAGCAGGTAGCTGTTGAGAATCGGTACATTATTAAAAATTACTTGGGGATTTCCGTGTCTGAGGGGATGACTCCGATGGCAATTGTTCACACCCTGTTAGATAAATTGGGGTTGAGTTTGTCCTATGTGGGACGATTGGGAAGTAGGGGGAAGCGGGAACGGGTGTATGAATTTGTCGAACCTAAAGATGGGCGGGATGAGATTTTTGCCAAATGGGTAAATAGTTATGGAGTGGGTATCCAGAGTTAATAAATTAGGACTACCCCTTTCAAGATGGTCAACGAAGATACGTTGCTTTAGCAATTTTGCTCTGATTTATCTGCTTAGATTTTGGGGTTTTCGATCGCAACATCATTATATTTCTTTGATGCTCCTTTCTTGCTCGCTTTTTCTTATTTCAGTCATTCCTCAATCATTTTCTCGCTGAACCAAAACATTGATTGCCCAGGTTGTTATGGCTCTATGCATCAAATGATTTGCACATAGCGCTATTTAAAAAAACGAACGGAAGAACATCCGTCCATCACTAACAGAAAAATTTTCAACCACTAAATAAACTAAGTTAGATCGCCACAGATAAGTTATGTCACGAATTGAAGGGTTAAAACTACTTCGCAAGCTCGCGATCGCCTACTATGATCGCACCCATTTGGATCAAAATAGCCAATCGATGGCAGTGATGGATGAGTTGGAATCGACCGAAACGTTTGATACCAAGGATTTAAGTACAGAAGCCAACTCATCATCGGATAGCGACCCCCAGAATGTTGCTTGACGGTAGGAGTTGAGTAGCTTGTGTGAATCTCCGTCAATCCTCGGCGGATACTTTTGCCTGTTTTCTTCCGCCAGAATTTGATTTTTAACGTCCTGGATGGCTGCCAATATGGCTGGATTGTTTCCTAACCCCTCAAGCCCAGATAGCTGGTTACGCAGTTCAATTAACATATCGGATTCTGATTTTTCTTCCTCAATGTGGCTAGTCTCTACGAGCAATTGCCCTGCGCGGGCTATCAAAGCATCAATAACTTGTTTTTTGATACTTTCTAGTCGATGGTTTGTCCCATTCAAGCATTCCAACTTGTTGCGAAAGTGCTTGTTACATCGAGTGTAATGAGTCTCCCGCCCCTCTTCGCGCTTAAATTTGTAAATGGTACGGTGCATCCCACCCCCACATTCCGCACAACGTAGCTGACTTTTAAGTGGGTACGCTTTATCTCTGGGGTGTCGTTTTCGTCCTCCTTGCTTGGCTAGTCTTTTAATTTCGGCAATCTCTGATTCGGTCGCGATCGCTTCGTGGGTGTCTCGATAAATGATGGGTGCCCTGGGATTTTTGGGATTGCGGCGATGCTCCATATCGGTAAAATACCGGGTATGCCCAACAATTCCCGGATTATCGATCCAATGGCGAATACCACTAGAGGAGAATTTAACCCCATATTTTGATAACAAATATTCGGAGACGTGGTTATAGCTGCATCCATCTAGTAATAACTTAATTGTTTCCCGACAAAACTGGCGTTTGCTATCATCGACAACGAGCTTGCCATCAACTAATAAATATCCGAAAGGCGCTTTTTGTAGATTGCGCTGCTCTCGAAAATAGTTCATCCCATGACGGGTACGCTCGCTCAACAATCTGCTTTCAAATTCAGCAAGTGCCCCCATCTGTTGGATGGAGTACCAGCCAAACGATGAAGAAGCATCAACTGGGGCATCGAGAACGCGAAGCTTAACATTATGCTCGTTCATCAGTTCGATCGTTCTAGCGATGGTTATTAGGCTCCTCGCCAGCCTGTCGATCCGGGTTATTATTACCTCCCGTACTGTCCCACGCTTAACTAATCTCACTAACTCATTAAATTGCCTTCTCGCATCACTACGCCCCGACTCAATGTCGATCAATACTTCTTCTGCCCCAGCATCTCTTAATCTCTTAACCTGCTGGTTTAATGCATCGTACTCAATCGCCTGCTCGCTTGTGGAAACCCGTGCATAACCATACACTTTTACCATGATAACCCAGCCACACAACCGTTGATTATAGCACGTAGTGATGCGTCCCAATGGTCTGGTGATGGTACAATCAACGAATTGATCCAAGGACCCGCAGCTAAGTTAGTTTTGATCCACTGCTACCGTTCCATGAACTACATCTGTCGTAGTTTGGAAGAATCATACGGATTACCTTGGATGGAATTTAACTTCTTCGGACCTCACAAAATTGCAGCTTCGTTGCGTGAAATTGCTGCTAAATTCGATGACAAAATCAAAGCTAACGCTGAGAAAGTTATCGCTAAATACCAACCAACAATGGATGCGGTGCTGAAGAAATACCGTCCCCGTTTGGAAGGTAACACCGTTATGCTTTATGTCGGTGGTTTGCGTCCTCGTCACGTTGTGCCTGCGTTTGAAGACTTGGGTATCAAGGTTGTTGGTACTGGTTACGAGTTTGCACACAATGACGATTACAAACGTACTACTGACTACATTGATAATGCGACCATCATTTATGATGATGTTACCGCTTATGAATTTGAAGAATTTGTCAAAGCTAAGAAACCTGACTTAATCGCTTCAGGGATTAAAGAAAAGTACGTCTTCCAAAAGATGGATTATAAATATAATGTGGTAACATTAATTCCATCCATGAAATATCTCGAAAAACCTCTATGCGTATAGGTTATGCTCGTGTCTCTACTCGTCATCAAGCAGATACAGAAGCCCTCGATCAGCAAATTAATAGATTAGAAAAAGCTGGTGCTGAAAAAATCCTATACGATATCGAGTCTGGAAGAAAAGATACGCGGAAGAATTTTAACCAATTAATAAACCTTGCCAAAAATGGAGTAGCAACCGAGATAATTGTTACGCGCTTAGATCGACTTGGAAGAAATGTTATTAGTATCCACAGGACAATAGAAACACTGCAAAAAGTAGGAGTAAAACTAACAATTCTAGATTCCCCGCTAGGGAATACGAATTCTGCTTTTGGGTGGCTAACGATTAATAATATTGCAGGGTTAGCAGAATTTGAAAGTCGATTGCTGTCTGAAAGAGTTTCCTTTGGAACTGAGTATTTTCGTTCCAATCTCAAATACTTTGGTAAGCCACCATTTGGGTATACTAAAGATGAAAATTCAAAATGTACTCCGCACCCTACCAATTGGGCGATCGCAAAAGAAATAATTCACAGGCTTTATGAAAATTCCTTCACATCTCTTTCTCGGTGGTTAGTGGAGAAACATAGTATTAAAATGTATCCTACTAGTATTCTCAAGTGGTTGCATAATCCCGCACTTCGGGGACATACATTTTACAAATTAAAGACAGGAGAAACAGAAAAGCATTACGGGACACATGAAGCTTTAATTACTCAACAGCAATACGAAGAATTATCAAAACTTACATCCTTTTTACATAAAAAAGACCCTGCCAAATTTAAAACACATTTTTTAGCTGGGTTATTCCGTTGTGGGATATGTGGCGCTGGTATGTCTAAAACTGGTGGGGGTTCAAAAGAAAGTAATAATTCTTTAAGATTCCAGTGTATAAAATATAAAAAATTTGGAAAATCTGTTTGTAATAATAGTAAGCAAATTTCGGCATCAATTGTAAAAAAAATAACTATTGGGGAATTAATTAAATTTGCTGAAAGTATCTTGGATGCAGTTAATAGTTCAACAATAGCGAAGCAAATAGAAACTTCTGAAGAATTACTTGCCTTAAAACATCAGTTAGCAACATTACAAACTCTTCCAAAAAATAATTTGATTAATTCTACGATTGCAGAAACAGAGTATCAAATAAAAATTCACGAACAACACAAGAGCGTTCGTGAGTCTAAAAGTGAAGAAGATATTTATATAATTGAGGCTTTAAATCAAGCGGACTTTTTTGAAGAATTATCCGATTCAGAACTGAGAGCAATTTGCTTAAGGTTTATAGAATCAGTGAAATATAATGGAGGTAAAGAATTAGTTTTTGCATTCCATTCCAGACTTCTTTTACCGTAAGCAATTGCTTTTTTGCGAATTGACCACCAAACATTTTTATCGTTATCGTTGTCCATAAAATTTATATTATTTTTTTTGTGAGAATTTTCTGTTACTGGCGATCATTATTAGGATTTCTCAAGAATGCGATACTCCTCCTGTCGGAGCCACTTCGTGAACGCAGTTTATGTCGATGAATCCGGATTCTTATTAAGTTCTTATGTTCCTTATGCGTGGCAAGAGAAAGGAGACCAAATTACTGTCAAATCGGAAAAAAGTCCACGTTTAAATGTTGTAGTTTTTTTGAATAGAAAAAATGATTTAGAAACTTATTTATTTGGATGTAATATTAATAGCGACATTCTTATCGCTTGTATTGATAATTTCTGTGATAAACAAACAGAGCCAACTGTATTAGTTATAGATAATGCATCGATTCATACAAGTAATCAGATTCTCAATAAGCAAAAAGAATGGTTATCAAAAAACTTAACTATTTTCTTTTTGCCTAAGTATTCTCCAGAATTAAATATTATTGAGATTTTATGGCGTTTTATTAAATATTGTTGGCTAGGAATAGATGCATATTTTTCTTGGGAAAACTTAGTTAGTTCGGTTGAATATATACTAGTGAATTTTGGATAAGAATATGTAATTAATTTTCAATAACCACTTACAATGTCATCTTGCTGACTGTAGCGATGTAGTAGAACTTTAAAGGCTGTCAGGAAAACCATAAACAGGGTGACACCTTCTTGTTGAGCGATCGCCTTGAGACCTGTACTTAGAGACTCCGACAGCAAAAAGGATTTTGTCGCACCTTGATAGGTAAGAATGGTTGGACGAGGATAATCTGTAGGTAAATCGATTAAGGGCGCATTTTCTAGCCGCTTTTGCCAGTAAGACAGTTGAGTTTTCAGTAATTCTGCTGTTACATATTGTCGCTGCCAAACTGCAAAGTCTGCATACTGAATGGGAAGTTCTGGTAAAGGTGAAAGCTGGTGATTGAAAAAGGCTGTGTAGAGTGTGGCTATTTCTTGGACTAATGAAATAGCCCTGGCTCACAAGGTGCTGATATCTTCAATCTTTCAGCTTAAACCTTGTGAGTTTTCTTACAATAGCCCCCACTTTTAAAACATCCTCTTATAGAGGTTTGATTGTTAATTTGATCCAACTAAACACAAGCAGAAAGGTAATAAATTGAACAATGACAATACTTGGACCGGAGGCTAGTTTAAACAATACTGAGGCTGTAATACCTGCTATGCTTGTGGTTGAGCCAATTATAATTGACATGATTAAGAAATGACTAAAGTAATGTGTCATGACTTTGGCAGTTGATGCAGGGATAACAAGGAAGGCATTTACGAGTAATATGCCAACTGCTTTAATTGCGATCGCCACTGCAAGTGAAAGCAAAACAATGAAACTGTAGCGATATAATTGCACGGGAATGCCTTGGACTTTGGCAACGGCAGGATTTAGGGTGAGCAAAATTTGCGATCGCAGGGTAGATAATAAGAAGATGCCGCTCCCTAGGAGTAAAAGTAGGGTTAGTGTCAAGTCTGTAGTATCGATTGCCAGAATATCACCGAAGAGGACACTCATGAGATTACCGCGATAGCCTTGAATTAAACTGCTCAAGATTAAACCTATTGCTAAGGCTCCTGATAAGGCAATGCTGAGAATGCTATCGCTTGCTAAATCTGTTTTGTCTACAAAATAGATAACTACTAAGCCAAATACTAGGGTAAAGGGCAGTAACATCCAGGTGGGATTGATTTGTAAGAGTACGCCCAATGCGATGCCAACTAAAGCTGCATGCCCGACTGCGTGACTGAAAAAGGATAAATGACGCAGGGTAACGAAACTACCTAACAGCCCTCCGAGTATCCCCATCAAGATTGCTCCTGCTACTGCACGTTGCATAAATGGAAGTTGGAGTAAATCAATTAAGTTGTCGAGTGCTGTCAATAGCAGGTAATTTGTTTGGCAAGTTTCTAATAGCTGCATGGGGAAATTACTTACAGATTTTTTATCGTTTGTTTTGGTTAGTTTTAAAGTATGGCTTATACTGTGTTTCTACGTCAGAGTATACATGAGATGTGTCCAAATACTAGTGGCACAATTAAGTGTCCTGAAAATTACTGTTCTAATTGATATTTAGATAAATTTGGTTCAATAACTTGAGGATAATTATTAAAGTTACGCCGTACCCAATCCATTCCCACTTCATTATTTAACTTGATTTTCTGAGGAGTATTGGCATAAATCTTGCTTAAAATATGAGAGTCTTGTTCAATGACAACTTTAGCTAAGTCCAGAAATTTGTATTTTAGTAAGTTAAATATTGGATGTTTTGCTAATCCAAATAGCAGGCAGTAAGTACGTGATTTTGTTGGTGACTCTGGGATAAATAAATGAATTTGCTTAAATAAACCTGCACCCGTTTCACCATGAAGAATAACAAGTGATGGAAAATAGTTTTCTAAATGAGCATTCAGCACTTTGGGGAATAGAAATAAACCGGGATTATTGATTTTATCCTTGAAATCAGTTAGAGCTACAGGCATACTAAAATAAGCATGGGAATGATGTCCGTTATCTATGAATTGATGGAAATTAACTGCTTGAATTTTAAATAGGGATCGATGTGTACCATTTTGATGGTTATAATCATGCATATTCAAAAGTAACGACATCAAATCACATTCAATACTTGTATCTGCTGTGTAACCAATAAATTCATATCCAGCGGCAATTTCATTCAAAATATTTGGTATGGGCTGTTTTGGCTCTTTACATCCATAACTCCATATAAAATCATCTTGAATCATTAAATCAAGTTTGTCTAGTTGTGGTAAGCTTTTCTTTTGAGAACTAGGTAAAATTGTACAGCCTTCGCTGTCAAATTCTAGTGCATGAAATGGACAAACGACAACACTAGATTTATCTGCTTTCTCCTCACACCAACCTTCGGAAAGCATTGCACCCATGTGAGGACAGGCATTTTTTAAAGCGCTAATATTACCTTTTATATCTTTCCATAATACATAATCTTGACTGTAAAGTGATGCTTTAAAAGGTTTATTTACTGTTAACATTGATGTGTGTGCTAATAACCAAGGGGCACCTTCTAACATCGACATTTAATTTCCTCCTGATTTTCAAAATTATGAAATTGAGCCGGAAACTGGGCGACTTTCTATTGAGAAAATCGCAGCATCATTTTCAGATGTGTTGTGCAAGATTTAAAATTAGAACCTGTGACGATAAATCAGGGCTAGTAATTGCTTTACTACCCTACGGGAATATTAACGGGGAATGTTAGCAACAACGAAATTTGCTGTTTGCAGGTAAGTCCTGGAAATATGATTAATAATTCGTCTCTATCTAAAATATGAGTTAATCCTCATGTTTGTCAAGAACTTATATGTAATATAAGAAATACTTATTAAATGTCAAAATCTCAAATCCCATGAACCCAGCATCCGAAAACCCAAAAATGCGTCGTCAACCCAAGCAAAAACGAAGTCAAGAAAGAGTCGATCGCATTTTAAAGGCAGCTGTGAAAGTATTTGATGAGGTGGGATTTGAAGGTGCGACAATGAATGCGATCGCACATTGTGCGGATACAGCGATTGGTTCTGTATATCAGTTTTTTCCCGATAAATTGGCGATTTTTCAAGCTTTAGAATTGCGTCATCTGGAACGAGTTGGCGCAGCTTGGGCAAAAATTAGCAATCTCAACATCATCGAACTACCATTCGAGGAATTTATCAAAACAATGGTAGCAATTTACAAAGAAGTATTTGACGAACCCACGTCAAGGTTACTATTTATTCAATATTTTACTTCCAAGGCGATATTTCAACGCATCGACGATAGTTTGACGCAACAGGGAATAGATTTCCAAGCAAATTTACTCAAAGCCAGAAACCCGGCACTCACTCAACAACAATGTAATTTGATTGCGGAGGTTTGTGTACAAGCGGCAAATGCCCTGATTGTGGTTGCTTTACGCAGTTCAGAAGCCCATCGAGAAGAAATATTTGAGCAAATCGAACAATTATTGATTGCTTACCTGCGTCCTTATGATGGGGAGAAAAGTAATGATAAGGTAATGATGAGTTGTCCGCAATGTGATTCTCGAAACTTATCGAAAAATGGATTTAGGCATGAAAAACAACGATATATCTGCAAGGATTGCGGGAGGCAGTTTTTGGTAAGGGTGAAATGATATCATGTCCGGTTGAATACTTATGATTAAGACTGATACGGAGACTTAGAGACACAGAGACTTATTTTATGTGTTGCCAGATTTTGCAGAAACGATATAGCATCGCATTTCCATATTTATCATTGAGTGGGAAGCAAAGAAAAATTCATTCATGAGAAAAAATTATCAGGACTTGATATCATCTCCATCTTGTAACCATCGCAAAATATCATCTCGACTTGTCAGCAAACCTTTATAAATCAAGGAGTTTTGAGTCATTGACTGAATTGCCGAAATAAGTTTGTGTCGCCTTGCTATATCTTGTTTGATTTTGGCAACATCTTGAAAATAGGTGCGAATTGTAAAAATAGCTGCATCACATTCGGGTAAACCCCAAATTACTTGACGTTCAATTCTCAGATACAACTGGGGGTTATGAATATCAAATTTTCGACTTTGAGATGCTGGAATTTGGAGATTTGGAGATGTTTCTGGGTGGTGGTTAAGGTGAGTATCGGTACTTAATCCCCAAGCAAATCGCACCATTGGTTCACGGGTAATCATGGTGTTGACAATTGCTTTTCCCCGTTGGTTAATTTTCTCCATTCCGGCGACGGATTCATGAATTCTTGCAAAATCTTTACCTATTTTATCTGCTGCTGACCAATGATTGGGAAAACACAAATGAATTGCACTTACCCAGTTAAAATCATTAGTGGTGCAACAAATAACTGTAATATCTTCCTGTACTTGTGCGGCTAATGCGTCGAGTGTGGAAATATAAGCTGGGGAAACTGATTTTGCTGACATCTCGACTTGTTGAAGTTGGTAATTGGCATCGAAATATAGCTTTTCTTGAGTTAATTTGCAATTTAAAGCAAAATTACTATTGGTGAAATTCTCAAGTTGATTTTCCAGTTGAAAGTATTCGGGGTGTTCGAGGGTGAGACGAGAGATAATGAGACGAGCAACAGCCGTAGCAAGAGGAGGGGAATAGTTATGAGTTTGATAATATTTGCTTAATTTTTCGGCTCGCGATCGCATCTTTACGCTACGATAATCAGGAAATTGATCATCGAATTGAAATACTTGTCTATCAGCGATACCATTGCCAAAGTCAGAACCAAAGCGAACCATTCCTGGTTTGACTTCATATATTCCATTTTCTAAAGGAAAGTATTTAGTCATGACTCAATACTCCTGGATGACAGAGAAACAGGGGAAATTTATAGATAATAATTCTTTATCCTCTTTGAGAACATTTAATGGGAGCAGCTAAAGCTACGTAATAATGAGTTAGTAATTTAGTATATTCTCAGATTAAACAACTAGAGCAATGAAAACTTATAACTGAAAATATTATGCTTGATTTAACAAAGCTCACAAGGCAAATTCAAGGATTAAGTCAACATTTAACACAAGAAGCGATCGCCAGTCAAAAGCGGTTAGAATTGGCTCAGAAACATCTCCAAGATGCATTTATCCGCCAAGATGAAATAGTAGAGAAACAAGATAAATGGCGCGATCGCATTCTCTTTGCTAATGCTACACCACTTGAACCTTTAAATACTCGTATTGATATTCCGGTGCCTCCAAAAGTGCATACTGTTATCGCTACGGATGGTTCGCAAATCGCACCTAACCACCACGAAATTGCCTATTGTTATCTGATTAATATTGGGAGAATTGTATTACATTATGGACAAAATAAACACCCTCTTCTTGATAGCTTGCCAGAGGTATTTTACCGTCCTGAAGACTTGTATGCATCACGGAAGTGGGGTATTCGCACCGAAGAATGGATGAGTTTCCTGCGTACTGCTAGTGAAGCAACTGTTTTAGCGGAGTTATCCTGTCAAGTAGTTCGGGAGCAGGGGGAAAGGGGAAAAGAAGCTGTAGAAAATACAGAAAATAAGATTCCGCAAATCCCGACTTTAGCAATGGTGGATGGTTCATTAATTTACTGGTTCCTGGAACAACTTCCCCTGGAAGCCAGAGAAACAATCCTACCTCCGATTTTGGAAGCTTGGGGACAAATGAAAGCTGCAAAAGTACCTTTGATGGGATATCTAAGTGCTTCCCGGAATGTGGAAGCGACAAATTTTTTACGTCTGGCAGCATGTACGCATCCTGTCCCCGATTGTGTTAGTTTTTGCCCTAATCAACTCGATAAAGTCCCTTGTAAAGTATTTGACCCGCTCCGCGATAGTGCCCTCTGGGCTACTCAACTTCAGCCAGGACAGCGTGGTCCTCTCTGGCAGAGTAATGCCAAGATTCTTGATTTGTATCAAGACCAGCAAATCTACTTTTGTTATCTCCATGTAGGTACGGAAATTGCCCGAATCGAAATACCTAAATGGGTGACAGAAGATACAAAATTATTTAATCAAGCTTTAGGATTGACTTTGGCACAGGTACAAAAAGGATACGGCTATCCTGTGGCAATTGCGGAAGCCCATAATCAGGCGGTGGTGAGGGGTGGCGATAAAACTCGTTTTTTCTCACTTTTGGAAAGGCAAATGATTAAGGCTGGTTTGAAAAATGTGGGAACTTCCTATAAGGAAGCAAGGAAGCGGGGAAGTATTGCTTGATGGGGAATGGGTATAGTTTTAGGTTTGCCTGAATAATTGAAGATAAAATCGACACGGAGATGGGGAGATGGGGAGACGCGGAGAAAATTAATGATAATTGATTAGCCGGACGTAAAAAATACCAAAAAGTAAGATGCCGAAATTTCCCCCAAAAAACTATATTGAAGCTGTTAACTTTCCCCAGGAAATTACTTTAAACCCGATTGGTGTGGTGCATTCACCTTACAAAGAAAGACATGGAACACCGCGACAATCCCAACTGCAATCCATACCCAAAGATTATCAACCTGTACTAGCTCAAATAGAACTGTTCCCCCATATCATACCTGCGATCGCACTCAAGGATATGGAAAGTTTTGAACGTATCTGGATAATTTCCTGGTTACACCTGAATAAGCACTGGAATCCCACTGTTATTCTCCCACGGGGACCGCGTGTGCGTCGAGGAACTTTAGCAACTCGTGCCCCCCATCGTCCTAATCCTATCGGACTTAGTGCGCCGAAGTTAATTAAAGTTGAGGGTTTGGTTTTGCATGTGGAGGGAATTGATTTACTCGATCAAACTCCTATTCTAGATATTAAACCTTATGTGAGCTATTGCGATGCTTTTCCTGATGCCCGGTGTGGTTATGTGAGTGAGATGGAGAAGGCTAGGGAACATGAGGTTGATGTGTTTGGCAAGGGGACATTACGAGAATAAAACGGGGGCGAGAGTTTTGGAGAAATGATTTAGGATTGCTATATATGTATTTTTTAGGTTTTTGGGATTTACGAGTTACAAGTAAAAGAAATCTATGCAAGAAAATATAGAAACAACAAACAATATTGATTTGGGTTTAGAATTATTGCATGTGCAATCGAATACTTCCTTTGATGTACCTGCCAATCAACCAGTAATTCGGATTGGGAAGCCAAATGAATTAATCATCCCGGATATCAATGTTTCTTTGTTCCCTGGAACTGATATTGTTTCTCGCCAACACGCAGAAATCCAAGCTGATGGCAGCAATTATTACTTAGTTGATTTGGGTAGTGTGAATGGTACTTTTCTCAATGATGTCTTATTGGAACCCAAACAACGCTATTTATTGTCATTAGGCGATCGCATTTCTCTGGGTAAAGACAATCAGGTGACTTTAGTCTTTCAGTATAAACAAAATTCACCGCCAAAGCAAATAATGAAAACGAGTCAAACTGTGCTGCAACCGCAAGTTGCCCCAAAAGCCCCATTCAGAGCAGTTGATAAAACAAGTAAAATTGTCGGTTTGGCTTTGATGGTTGCTTCGACAATTATTGTGGCGGCAAATACACATGTTGGCATCTTTGTGCGTATTCCTGGTGTCTTGCTCTGTATCGCAGGTGCTGTCTTCTTATTTCAACGTCGCTTTAATCGTAATTGGGGCTGGGTTTTAATTGCCTTGGGGGCGGCATTAATCTTATTTACGGGGAATGTATTTGCTTCCATCAATTTATTCGCCATTCTGGCATCAGCAGCTTTGTTTGTCGCTGGTTATCAACTCATGACAACAGGGAAAGCCTTTAATTATAATTTGCAAGATTTGCGATCGCTTCCAAAATTGTTCAAGAAATAGGGGAAGATAAAGAAGAGATGGAAAGTTAGTACCTAAAATTCAGCAACATTAACTGAGCTTGCAATTATGAGCCAGCCTGAAACCTACAACCAAATTCATATACCTGGCTCAATTCAACCTCACGGTGTCTTGTTAGCATTAAGTGAGTCGTTGGTGATTTTACAGGTAAGCGATAATGTCGAACATTTTTTGGGTAAAAAACCTCAAGCAATACTCAATCAACATTTAGATATTTTATTTGACGCAGAGCAAATTACTGCAATTCTAGAAATTGCCACTACGACAAATATTTCTACCTCACTCAAACTCAAGCTGACTCAATCCACAAAACATTCACCAGCAAAACATTTTGATGCCATCATTCATCGTAGTGGAACTAGCATCATTCTTGAACTCGAACCGATTCACTCCCATCAGGAAATGAGTTTTTTGAGCTTTCATGGCTTGGTGAATGATGTCATAGTGCAAATACAACAAACCTCAGACATCCCCACATTTTTCGATCTTGTCGCCAAAAAAGTTAAAAATATTACCAAATTTGACCGGGTAATGGTCTACAAATTCGACTTAGATGGTTCTGGCTCAGTAATAGCCGAAGCCAAGAATGATAATTTATCACCATATCTAGGACTGCATTACCCAGCAACCGACATCCCCGAAACTTCTAAAAATCTCTACACACGCTGTTTACTTCGCTTTATTCCCAACTTCAAAGTTGAATTTAGTCATCTTGTTCCCAGTGAAAATCCCCAAACCCATCAACCCCTGAATTTAAGTAACTCGATACTGCGGAGCTTTGATTCTTGCTGCATTGAGTTTCATCAAAATATGGGTGTCGCCTCACTTCTAGTTATCTCCCTAATTCACGAACAAAAACTATGGGGATTAATTTCCTGCCACAATCGCACTCCCACACATCTTCCTTACGAAATCAGAACAGCTTGTAAATTCTTGGGAGAAATTGTCTCTCTAGAATTGGCAAAGAAAATGGCTCAAGCTGAACTTGGTTACAAAAATAAACTCAAATCTCTGCAATCACAATTTATTACTTCTATCTCCAATACTGACAACTTTGTGGATGCATTGATTCATCCTGCACCTCGGTTGCTCGATGTTGTGAGTGCTTCCGGTTGTGCGGTTTGTTTGGGTGATGACATTACTTTAGTGGGCAATACTCCCACAGTCCCAGAGATTAGCAAATTAATAGACTGGGCTGGTACTCATATTAGTGAAGATTTATGGGCTACTAATTCCTTGCCGAAATTATTCCCTGATTATGCAGCCCAAAAGGACACCGCCAGTGGTTTATTGCTGTTGCGAATTTCTCGCGTCTTACGTTACTACATTCTCTGGTTTCGCCCCGAAGCTTTACAAACAGTGGATTGGGCTGGTAATCCTGGCGATTCCATACAAACCAGTGATGACGGCAGTGTCACACTTTCACCGCGTCATTCCTTCGAGTTATGGCAAGAAATCGTTCGCTTTACTGCTATACCTTGGCAACAGTGTGAGTTGGATAGTGCCTCCGATTTACGTAACGCCATTGTCGGGATTGTGATTCACAAAGCTGACGAACTTGCGAAAATTAATCTCGAACTTGAACGCAGTAACCACGAACTTGATTCCTTTGCCTATGCTGCTTCCCACGATTTGAAGGAACCGTTGCGGGGTATCCATAACTATTCAACAATTTTAATTGAAGACTATGCCCATCTCCTGGATGCTGAGGGAATCAGCTGCTTGCATACGTTAGTCAGCTTGACTCAGCGCATGGATTCGCTGATTGATGTTTTGCTGCGGCTATCTCAGTTAGGGCAAGCAGAATTGCGATCGCAACCAACCGATTTAAATATTGTAGTCGATGCGGTGTGTGAAATGTTCCGTGCTAGCCGCAAACTTGAATCTTTCGATATTCTTATTCCTCGCGCCTTACCAACGATTGTATGTGACACAGTTCTCATGAATGAGGTGTTTAGTAACTTAATTGGTAATGCTCTTAAGTATAACGATCGCACTGACAAATGGATAGAAGTCGGTTTTTTTGCCTCTCCTGAGGAAATTCCAGAAAATCTTCATAATTCTCCAAATCATCGCCAACATGGGAAATTCCCAATCTTCTACATCCGCGACAACGGTATTGGGATTAAACCTCGCCACCAAGAAATTATCTTCCGCCTCTTCAAACGCTTACATTCACAAGCAGAATACGGTGGAGGCACAGGTGCAGGGCTGGCAATTGCCAAAAAAATTATTGAGCGCCATGGCGGTACAATTTGGGTAGATTCAACCTATGGCGAAGGTTCGACCTTTTTATTTACACTTAATATAAGTTAACGAAACTGACTAAACTCACTTTTTTAAATCAATTCTAAAAACTCAGTTCAAATCTCACCCATGATAAAACAAGTTTGCGAACCAGTGCTTGTTGTTGAAGATAGCAACGAGGATTTTAAAATGCTGCAACGTTTAATGCAAAGGATGTCAGTTCAAAACCCAGTTTATCGCTGTTGCAATGGAGATGAAGCTTTAGAATATCTCAAACATGAGGGTATTTATGACAATCCTCAAACAGCACCAAGACCATCAGTGATACTCCTTGATTTAAATTTACCAGGTTTAGACGGACGTGATGTCCTGGAACAACTCAAACAAGATAGTAATTTTCGCGAAATTCCCGTAGTTGTGTTTACAACATCTTCAAACCCGAAAGATATTCAATTGTGCTACCAAAAAGGTGCAAATGGCTATTTAATCAAACCCATGAATTCCGAAGAACTCCAGGATATTGTTCGTGCTTTTGTTGACTACTGGTTAGAGACAAACGTATCACCAAATGGGCAGTAGGATAAAGGGGAACATGGTGAAGAAATATTAATATTATCTTTCCCTGTTTCCCTTGTCTTGCTTCTTGCCAATTTCCCATGCCCAATTTCCGTTATAATTTGGGTAAAGATTTTTAATAATTTATTTAGATTGTGTTGATAATTTGTTTAGATTTGGATTTAGAACTATGCAATATGTAAACACCTAAATAGGTGAGATTCATATCTCCCGACTTGCCATGCTGAATTCTCGCACGCTGCTTATCGTTGATGATTGCGCGGAAGATAGAAAAATCTATCGTCGATACTTGTTGAAGGATACTCACTTTTCTTATGAGATAGTGGATGCAGATTCGGCGGAAACTGGGCTGTCTTTGTGGCAACAGATGCAATTTGATGCGATATTGCTTGATTTTTGCTTGCCGGATATGAGTGGTTTTGAGTTTCTAGAAAGGTTAGAAAATCAAAAGATAAACAATTACTTTGATACTCATAGTTCTGTGATTATGCTGACGGGACAAGGGAATGAAAAAGTTGCCGTACAAGCTATGAAAAAAGGCATTCAAGACTATTTAGTCAAGCAGAATTTAAAAGCAGATGTATTACAGTTAGCAGTGCGTAATGCCATTAAACAATCTTGTTTGCAAACCCAATTAAGTAAGAAAAATAGACAGCAGCGATTAATTGCCACAACCGCATTGCGGATTCGGGAATCCTTAGATTTAGAACAGATTTTGCATACAGCAGTGGCAGAAGTTCAGCAATTACTTAAATGCGATCGCGTAGTATTATATCAGTTTGCCTTGGGTACAGCAGGTGAAAAAATAGTGCAATCATTAGCAAGTAATCGCCAGCCCCTAGAATGCACATCAATCTTCAATAGTTACGAAATTGCCGCCGTGGGAGCAAGTAACCATTGGCAATGCCAGGGAGAAATTTGCAATATCTATGCAGCTAGTGTACATCAACCGGATCATCCCCATGAAGTATTTGAGCAATTATTGAATCGGCAAGCAAACCTGATTGTACCCATTAATCTCAGTCAAGAGTTAAATCATGAGGCGAGAATTTGGGGTTTATTGGTAGCTCATCAATGCCAGCAAGAAAGTCAAACAGCTAAGATATGGCAACCCGACGAAGTCGAAATGCTCAACGAAGTGGCAGTACAGCTAGCAATTGCGATTCAACAAGCAGAGTTACTTGCCCAAACCCAAGCATCACTAAACAAAGAAAAGCAACTGAATGGATTTAAATCACAATTTATTGCTACAGTCTCCCACGAATACCGCACACCCCTAGCTTCAATTTTGGCTGCCGCCTCCACTCTCAAACAGCATGGCGATAAATTAGATGATTGTAAACAGCAAAGGTTTCTAGAAATGATTGAAGACAAAGCCAGACATTTATCAAAACTCATTGATGAGGTGTTACAAGTCAATCAAATCGAACTGGAAAAAACCAAATTCAAGCCAATTCCCCTCGACTTGCTACAATTTTTTTCCGAATTGATGGAACAACAACGCTTAACAGTCGGAGAAAAACACGAATTAACCTTTAAAATCAACGGTAACTGTCAAGGCTTTTGGGGAGACAGGGGATTACTACGACAAATTTTCATCAATCTCATCTCCAATGCCATCAAATATTCCCCGGATGGTGGCGATATTGAGTTTCACCTGATTGGCAAAGACACTGAAATTATCTTCTCCATCCAAGATAATGGTATTGGTATCCCCAGCCAAGAGCAAAAAAACCTCTTTCAATCCTTTAGCCGTGCCAGCAATGTTGACACAATTCCCGGTACTGGTTTAGGATTAGCGATCGCAAAGTCTTGTGTTGACTTACATGGTGGTAATATAGCCCTCGACAGCCGCATTGGGCAAGGGACAAAAGTCACTGTCACTTTACCAAAGAGACAGAATTAGGGATAGGGAGGAGAAAAAAGTCATCAGAAATTCTTTTTCTCTGGAAAATCTTGATTTTTAATTTCCACTCTCCCTATCTATCCTGCCTCTATTTCTGAATCTCTTCGCGAATTTCGTCCAAGTCAGTGTAGCAGTCAGCCACATCAATCAGACTCTCGCTCGTCATCGAACTCAAACTGACAACTTCTACCTGTACACCTTGATAGGCGACAGCATTGACAGCATAAGCTAAATCACCATCACCACTGAGTAAAATTAAGGTATCACAGTATCTAGCTAAAGTTAGCATATCTACTGTAATCTCAACATCCATATTCGCTTTCTTGGAGCCATCAGGAAGATAGACTAAATCTTTAGTAAACACGCGATAGCCATTACGACGCATCCATAATAAAAACCCCTGTTGCTTCTCATTTGTGTTATCAACAGGAGTATAAAAGTATGCTCTTAATAGCTGTCTTCCCTTAGTTAGAGAGCGTAACAACTTGGTGTAATCAATCTCCAAATTCAGATGCATTGCCGCATAAAAAAGATTGGCTCCATCAATAAAAATCGCCACTCTTTCCTCTGTTTCCGAGGTAGCGACTTTTCGAGTATGACGCTTCTCTCTTCTTCCTACAGCCGGGAAACTATCTTGAGAGGCTAGTTCCAATAGCTTAGGTGTAATCTGATGCTCCATAGGAACTGCTGTGCGTCTTTTCGCAATAAATGGCTCACTATTAATAATATCTGCATTTGTTTTTTCTTCAATACCCCGATTTGGGGATTCCTCAAGCGCTTGTTCCGAAATGAGTTTGGGACGATGTTTATTATGTCGAGGCTGTGGAAGTAATTGCATTTACAAATATGCTCCTGAGCGCATCATAATCTTTTTCTTTAAAACTTGCTGAAAATATACCATCTTGAATAATTTTTAGTATCCAACACTAAACCTAACAAATTTCAGTGAGATTGTCGGAGTTACTTGAGCTATTTCAGCCTCAAAAACCAACAATCGCTCTAACTTCACGTTTTTCTCCATGAACTAAATTTAATATTTTCTTTATTTTTTACTATCTATTCCACTTTCTGCCTATCAATCCCGAAAAAATATACAAATTTTAATTATTTTCAAAATTTTTCCAAAATTTAAGATAATTCCCTGTGTAGCAGTTTCCGTCAAGGTTGGATATGAAAATCTAAATTACCATATCAGGCTTTGGGAAAAATATCAAGTTGAGAGCTTGATATTAACAAACTTAATTGGCATCAGACATCATCAAAATGGTAAGGCACTAATTTTTATGTTTTCTTAATATTTTGCGGAAGGATGTTATAAATGCGATCGATTGAAGCAATCAAAGTATGCAAACTATATAGATATAGATATTGAAACTCAACACTGTACAGAGAAGTAGTACAGTGCTGACATCGGCTGATAGTCTAGTGGTATAGAGAATTTTTTGGCTATGTGACGCGAGAACAATATCCACAGCTAGATTTGGACTTTTGGTATTACACACCAGATATGATTGCAGTATATTGATTCTTGTTTTAACTTACTTTATGGATGTAGGATGGTGTGTAGTGGAATTCAGTTGCAGATTTGGCAAAAATATTCACAATCACGCACCAACGCTTGCTGTTTGTGGCAATCCATAAATATCCATAATCTATTTAATTAAATAAAATAGCCAAAATCCAGCCATAGCCGAAGATGGGGATATGGGATATTGAGAAAATTTCAATTACAGCAACGCCGGTTTTTGAGAGTTACTGAAATGAAGTCGAACCGTAATTGCGAGGCGACTCCTCATAAATTAAGTATTGGGGATTACCTCAGGGCTATTTCCCCAAACATTGTAACAATCCAAATTTATATCCCCAGCTTTTGATAAACCGCTTCAAGGATATTGCTGCATAGATATAGCTAAAGCGTTAAAGGTAATAATCCCGCGAAATTTCAGGATTGATGCCATGTGAGAAAATTCTGACTGCTGTCTGTTTGGGTGATATGCTCTTGTTCACCTCAATCAAGGCATTGAGAAATTACAACAAGTAAAAAATCCCTTTAACTAATACAGGAATAATACTAGTATTGTATCCGTCTCAACTGTTCAATGTGTGACTAAGCAATCTATAATTGATGTATTAATTCGATTGTTCGCGCAAATACTACTTATCTTGCTGACTACAATCATCTTAGTATTACGCAGATAATCAATAATACTTTTCAGACATCAGCACTACTGAAAACAGAATATTCTCTAAGGTCGCGGCGACCACTACCACGGTGGGGAATTGGCTGTTGTGGTTTCTTCGTTTTTTTCCCTGACTTGCTTATAGAAGCTATTTCCTGTTGGTTTGTACTAGATGATTGCAACAGATTGTGGTCATTAACGGTTAAGGAACCGAAGAAAACAGTTGTGATTAAAAGTGAGATAGCAACACGCATAGAAGATGTTAGTTTTAGAACTCTCCATCCACTAATACTTAGTTTCTTTTACTGCACCCGGACGTTTTCAAAAAAGTATTTTTTTTTACTCAATAAAAAAACTTCACATATCTACTTGTTCTACTATTAACCAGTTGCCTGCGGAATTATAACGACCCCAAAGCTTGAGGGATTCGCCATCATTTATTTTTTGCAACAGGGAGTTAATATGCGATCGCAAAGTTACTAACTGCCAAGTCTGTCCTTGATATTTGGCAGGGCTTACAACCGTAAATCTGTAATCTTGCTGATTTAATAACTGGAAATTACCAACAAAAGCGGTTAAGTTACGTGTTATTACGTATTTTTTAAGTGCGTATAAATACTGATTCTGGGGGGAGTCAGGGCAATAGCCATTAGTTGGATAGTCAGAAGGATTGTCCAAGTAATATTTTTGCCAATGTAGCCAATCAGGATGACTTAACTGTAAATTCAAAATTGGAGCGATCGCAGTGGGTGTATGTGAAGTTGCCAATAAGGTATGTTGGAGCTTCTCTACAGATAAACACTGAGGGAATACATTGTCCAAGATACATAATGCCGCCGCCGTACCTACAGCTTGCCCAATACCAAGCACCACCGGTTGAAGCCGAGTCGCACCATTAGCAATGTGAGATACTGAGATATTTTTTTCACAAACAAAAAAACCCTGGATATCTGCGGGAACAACACAGCGATAGGGAATCGTAAAAGGAGTACCCGTCCAACGCCCACCCCAGCGAATTGATTTAGGTTGTAAGCTAAACTTGATATCAGGATAGTGATGATCGTTAGCATAATTGCCAATTGCGATCGCATCTAGGTGCAAAGTTGCGACATTACCCCCAGGTACAGGGATAATATCCTGTTCACATACTGTGGTTAAGCCAATTAAGCGACGACTTTCGCGGAAGTAGGGATGCAGCGCCAAAGCACTGTTTTGATTTTGCAGGGGATTTTGGGTGGGGAAAACATCCTTAGCGAAACCGTAGCGACGACCAAGTTGTGATTGAATAAAATGAGCAAAGTTTTGACTATGCCACAAACACTCTTGCAGAAATTCTTGACGTTTTGCTGCCGAATCGACTAATCTACCAACACCTTCACCCCAATCATTACCTTTGAGGGGCCAGTTAATCATAAACCGATTTCCTGGTAAACGTCCGTAATTCAGAAATTTCTCACCACCGTAACCATCCCATGCGCCGACAAATCGCGATTCATCATAATTTGGTGCGGGCAAAATTTCTGGTGCTACCTCTTCTCCAAAATCCTCCATGACTACCACCCAAGTGGGAGCTTGGACGGGATATTTCTGTGTGAGAGAATTAAACTCAGTTGGTGCGCTCGCTTCTCCAAACTCAGACTGTAATTCCCAACCCCAACGATGGGGTATTTCTCCCAAAGCTAATAAATCCCCTAATTCAGTTCCATCGATGGTGATTTTGGCTTTGACGGTGAAATCTGCAAACCTGACACCTGTGATGCAGTCATCTTGACGCAATACTTCTAGAGGTACATATCCGGAAATCCAATGCAGATTTGATAATTTTCGCACCCAATCCACAAATATTTCGGCACCGATACGCGGCTCATAACTAAAAAAACTTACCCAACTATTATCTAAACCACCGGGTTGACGCTGTTCCAATTCCCGGAGATAAGCGCCCCAAATTCCTGTTTGTAATGCTTCCAGTTCATTGCCATCCGGTACAGGAACACCTGCACTAGTTAGCATACCTCCCAACCAGGAAAATTCGCTAACCAATATAGTATTAACACCCATTCTCGCAGATGAAATAGCAGCTGCGGTTCCTCCTGCTCCTCCACCGACAACTAGGATATCTGTGGTATATGTTTGATGAGTCATAATTTCCTTGCATTGGTTTCGCCATATTCTCTCAGGGAGACTATTGTTAGGCAAGGGAGTGACTTTTTTCAATCCCAGCGAAAGATAGCCGAGAAACACCACAAAATGCTACATCTATAAACGTCGATCGCGGTAGAATCAACGTGAAAGCACAGGTATTTCGTGGTGTCAACAATTTATCCTACGAGGAAATTCCCGTACCATCCTTAGAAGCAGATGAGGTGCTGGTACAGGTAAAAGTTGTCGGTTTATGTCAATCTGATATCAAAAAAATTCTTTATCCCCTTTATGAACCACCCCGCATTTTTGGACATGAGACTGCGGGAGTCATCGCTGGAGTGGGTGCGAATGTGAAAAAATGGCAAATTGGACAGCGTGTTGCGGTAATGCACCATATTCCCTGTATGCGCTGTGACTATTGCCTGAATGAAAATTATTCGATGTGCGATACCTATAAAAATATTGTCACCACAGCAGGTTTTGCACCCAGTGGTGGAGGTTTTGCGGAATATGTGAAGGTTCCGGGACATATTGTTAATCATGGGGGTTTAATTCCGATTCCCGATGATATTAGTTTTGAGGAAGCCAGTTTTGTGGAACCGACTAATTGCTGTCTCAAAGCTGTGAAAAAGGCAAATATTCAACCTGGGCAAACTGTTTTAATTACAGGAGCAGGTCCAATTGGCTTAATGTTTGTTATGTTGGTGAAATATTTCGGTGCAAAAGCGATAACTACCGATTTAATTCCCTCCCGAATTGAAAAAGCCTTACAGGTTGGTGCCGAAGCCGCTTTTGATGCGCGAGATGCGGATTTACAAAGTAAAATTCACGCACTCACGAATGGAATGGGTGTAGATGTGACATTACTGGCGGTTCCCAGCGATAAAGCATTTTTCCAAGCTTTGGATTGTACCCGTAAAGGTGGGAAGATTTTATTTTTTGCAGAATTTCCCGATGAGATGGAAATTCCCGTGAATCCGAATATTTTGTATCGTCGAGAAATCGATTTGATGGGAAGTTATAGCTCATCATTTAAAATCCAAAGTTTAGCGGCGGATATTGTATTTAATAGACGCATTAATGTGAAAGAATTAATTAGCGATCGCATTTCCCTAGAAAATTTATCAAAAGCGGTGGAACAAGCAGTCAAACCAACACCGGAAACTTACAAAATCTTGATTTACCCTGAATGTGATTAGCGATTCTCACCCTAGCTAGTGGTTTGCCAAGCGAAAATTGACGGGTGGAGATTGACGTTTGGTGAACTACTAGTACAGTACGGCGGAAATGAACCAACCATTCTAAAATCACAAAAAGCTTCTGAAATAAGCTTTATTCCTTCTGCCTTCTGCCTTCTTACTTCTGCCTTCTGCCTTCTGCCTTCTGCCTTCTTACTTCTGCCTTCACGTACTAGCTTTTGCATTAGTTAGATTTATTCCAATACAGTTCAGCAATTCTGAACTAATTATGAAATGGTGCGTTACGCTTGCGCTAACAGCACCCTACTTTTGCTCCCCACCTCCCCATCAAAGTCAACCTAATCTACCTCCCCACTAATTTATCCCGCAGCTTTTTAATTTGATCCCGAAATTTTGCTGCTTCCTCAAATTCCAAATTTTTTGCTGCCGCCTTCATTTGTGTTTCCAACTTACTTACCAAATCAGGAATATCCTCTAACGGTATTTCCTGAATATGTTCCTCCACAACTTGTAAATCTTGTGTATTCAAACGCCGAGAAACTTCCAAGAAAGATAAAATTGCATTACTTGATTTTTTCTTTGCGATCGGTTGTGGCACAATATTATGCATCTTGTTGTGAGCCATTTGAATGCCGCGTCTTCTTTCAGTTTCATCAATCGCTCTTACCATACTATCAGTCATATTATCTGCATACATAATCGCCTTGCCGCGAATATGACGAGCCGCACGACCAATTGTTTGAATTAATGACCTTTCTGCACGCAAAAAACCTTCTTTATCGGCATCTAAAATTGCCACCAAAGATACTTCCGGTAAGTCTAAACCTTCCCGCAGCAAATTGACACCAACCAACACATCAAAATTACCATCCCGCAAATCTTGGATAATTTCAATCCGTTGAATCGAGTTAATTTCTGAATGCAAATACTTGACTCGAATACCATTATCTTGTAGATATTCAGTTAAATCCTCCGCCATCCGCTTAGTCAAAGTCGTAATTAATACCCTTTCTTGCAGGTCAACACGGTCTTTAATTTCGCCCAATAAGTCATCAATTTGACCTTCCGTGGGACGAACACTAATTTCTGGGTCTAGCACTCCCGTTGGGCGAATGATTTGTTCAGCAATATTTGTTTCCGAAATTTCAATTTCCCAAGTGCCCGGAGTTGCCGAAACAAAAATACATTGATTTACCTTATGCCAAAACTCCTCCGCCTTCAGAGGTCTGTTATCAGCAGCACTCGGTAATCTAAAGCCATGTTCAATCAGGACTTTTTTCCTGGCTTGATCACCGTTATACATACCGCGAATCTGCGGTACAGTCACATGGGACTCATCGATTACCAACAGCCAATCCTGGGGAAAATAATCAATCAGACATTCGGGTGGTTCTCCTGCTTGTCTGCCAGCCAGGTGACGCGAATAGTTTTCCACACCATTACAATATCCAACTTCCCGTAACATTTCTAAGTCGTAACGAGTACGTTGATCGATGCGTTGTGCTTCCAAGAGTTTACTTTGTTCTTCGAGTTCTACTCTGCGCTGTTTTAACTCCTCAGCAATATCTTTACAAGCCTCTTCCAAACGTTCTTCCGGCGTGACAAAGTGACGTGCAGGATAAAGATTCACAGCTTGCAAGCTTTGGATAATTTCACCCGTCACCGGGTCAACATAACGAATCGCGTCTATCTCATCCCCAAAAAATTCCACCCGAATAATTCTATCTTCGTATGCGGGACCAATTTCTAAAACATCACCCCGTACCCGAAATTTACCCCGACCCATTTCAATGTCATTACGGCTATATTGAATTGATACAAGGTCTTTCAGTATTTCTCTCTGGTCTACCAACCTGCCAACTTGAAAAGGAATCGCTGCTTTCAGATATTCGGCAGGCATACCTAAACCATATATACAGCTAATCGAGGCAACAACAATCACATCACGCCGTTCAAATAAGGAACGGGTAGCGGAATGTCGCAACATATCGATTTCGTCGTTAATGGCAGCAGTTTTTTCAATGTAGGTATCACTAACAGGAATATAAGCTTCTGGCTGATAGTAATCGTAATAACTAACGAAATATTCCACCGCATTATTTGGAAAAAATTCCCGCAACTCATTACAAAGCTGCGCCGCCAGGGTTTTGTTATGCGCCAATACTAAAGTTGGCTTGCCGACATTCTCAATTACACTTGCAATTGAGAAGGTTTTCCCTGTTCCCGTCGCCCCCAGTAAGGTTTGATAAGTATTTCCAGCATTCACCCATTTTACCAATTGAGCGATCGCACTTGGTTGGTCGCCTGTTGGTTCAAAAGGTGCTTGAAGACTAAATTTTGTCATACAAACGTACTATAAATACCCTAACTTATAGTAACGGATAACTGTAATCAGCAGTCAGAATATATGGAGTCAGCATCATGATTTCCGAATCGCGACTCTGGAGAATTTATCCGCAAATTTCTTTACTAAAGTTTACCAATATTTACTATTCAGTTTTACTTATATGAATATTTAGAAGATATATATACCTATGACAGCATTTTTGAAGTTAAACTCAAATGGTGTATGGGATAAAATTTCTATCTCCTAAGTATTGTAAAATTCAATTAATAAACGAGGTATAGGTCATGAGCATGAGCAGCACTGGTAAACCAACCAGTCCTCGGCAAAAGCGCGCCACGCTCAAGGGGGAAACCATAATGGAAGTTGAAAACAACCAAGCTCAAAGCACCAGTACAGATAAAGTAGCAGTTAAAGCTGAGGCTAAAGAAGCTAAAGCCGAAACCAAGGATACAAAAGTAGCAAACAAAGTCGAGCCAACTACTAAAATGTCAGCGCCAGCAGAATCATCCAAAGGAAACGAAATCTCTAGCAAACTCCAAGTTCGCGAAGAAAAAACTCTAGCTATCTCTGGGATACGTCCCATTGGAGCTAGTAACTTAGAATTCGCCGGAACTTTTTCTGCTGCCGGTATTCGTCCAATTGGTATTAGTCATTTGCAAGTTATCGAAACCATGAATATTATGGGTATTCGTCCAATTGGAGCCAATGAAATTGATGTTATTGACACTATTAACCTATCGGGAATTCGTCCCATCTCTTCCAGTTCCTTGGTAGTTTCGGAAAGCTACTCAGTCATGGGTAATCGTCCTGTCGCTTCAAATGAAACTGATGAGACTCCAGTGCTGATGGGCTTTCTTGATTAGAAATAAATTAGAATTCAACAATCATCACTTTAAAGTATATTTATAACCCTTTAACCCGATCGCACTTAATTGTGATCGGGTTTTTATTGGAAAATTGTTTAGATGCAACTGATATTATACGCGCTTAAAATATCCGCATTATGTTGATGATTCAGTCTGCGAGTGCATTTGCCCTGATTTTGATTTCTCCGATTTTTCTTTTCTCATTCTTTTCTCCTCCTTTCAGTAGAGATAATTATTAGCCTCATGACGGAAGTATCAGGTTGAATATTCAAGCTACTTTATGAGGGTAATCACAAAGAATATTCAAAGTCTATTGATAACTTTGAATAGCTTGTATACTCTACTTAGAGGTCAAAATGAGTTTAGAAGATAGAGCAAAAGCTACTGCTAAAAATATTGAAGGTAAAGCTCAAGAAGCTTTAGGAAAAGTAACTGGCGACCCCAAAGATCAAGCTGAAGGTAAAGCCAAACAAGCGGAGAGCCAAGTGCGTCATGGTGTAGAAGACATCAAAGATAATGTGAAGGAAGAACTGAAGTAGTAGATACAGCAATACTTCTTCAGTGAGAAAGTTGGGTAAATGAAAAACTTTGTAAAGGCGCTATGTTTAGCGCCTCTACATCCTCGAAATTATCCCAAAATTTCTGCAATATCTGTTTAAGTGAACAAAAAATATTTGTTTAGATGTCGTTATATCTTCAATAAATTAAGGGGGTAAAAATATGAATCTGCTACAGCAGAGTAGAAAGATAATAACAACTGTTATTTTAGTGCTGGTTTTAACTTTGACAACTGCTTGTGGGAACAGTAGTAATGTCGCCCAACTAGATCGGAATCCAAATCAGCCAGCGTTGACTCAAGGCTCACCATATATCGCTCTAGAACGGGGAAATACCCAATCTGGACAAAGCTTTGGTGATTGGGTCGTGCAAACATCCAAAGGCTTAATTAAAGATGCTTATGTTCGCGATAACAATAAATTAGGAATTGTAATTTCTCCACAAGTTCGTCCAAACGAAGTCCGCACTTTAACCAAATCTTTGGTGCAAGGTTTCCATAAAAATTTCCCCAATCAAGATTTGACGGTACTTGTATATGCGCCTGATAAAAAACTAATTTTAACAGCGCAATATGATACCCAAAGTAATCAAATTCAATACACTTAGTTGGTTGATTATTAATTATTATTAGATTAGGCAATAGGTAATTAATAAATAACAACCAATAATAAACAAATAAAACCGGAGTCTCAATATGAGTAATAGTGACAAATATAGACGCGAAATCATGAAGGATTTGGCACAGGGAGATGTGGAATCACTAGATGATGTGCAAAATGACCCTTCACGAGAATATCAAAATTTTGATGACTTTGCTCAACGCACAACTACAGACGAGCGTCGGCAATTATTTAGTCACTCTTTAAATAGCGATCGCATTCCGACAAATCAAATGGAACCGGAGTTGCAAAAGGCAATTTCCCAAATCAAACCTAATGAACGTGATGATGTTGCTCGTGCCTTCTTTAAACACCTCAAAGAAAGAGGACTTGATGATAGAAATTTAGAGCGCCAATTAGGACTGTCTACTCATACACCTGGAAAAATGACTGCTGATGATGTGAGTAAGTTAGCATCATTTGCTTATCACAATCATCCCGATATTTTTCGCGAAGTTTTAGCAGAACAACCAGGAATTTTGAAGTTTCTGAGTAATCCCATTGTCGGTGCAATTATTGGACTTGCGGCTGCTAAATGGTTCGGGAATAGAAAGCATTAAGTTCCCAAACTATAAATATCCAACTAAATATCCAACAGAAATCCGCTTTCTCCCCATATATCAGATTTGCCTAAATAATACTGATACGGACATGGGGAGATAGAAAGATTTAGAAGCTGTCGCGTATTTAATTTGTATATGAGACGCGGGTAAGATGCCCCGGAGTTTTCCGTGAAGAATATCTCCCCGGAAACTCCTCTCCGCACTACAGTCATTTGACATTTTCGTCTTATACAATTTAGCTGCACATCAGCTTATGTTGGTAGATTGTGGAGAAACTTTAATAACCTTCAAAAAAGCAAGTTTCTCCAACACTAGATTAATCAGCACCACCCAAATATTTTTCGACGCAGCGAACAAACATTTCCACACCCATACCCAAAGCTGTTTCATCAAAATCAAAGCGAGGGTGATGATGAGGATAGGCTAAATCTTTACTGGGATTGGCAGAACCTAAAAAGAAGTAACAACCAGGGACTTCTTGCAGGAAAAACGACATATCCTCCGCACCCATTGTTTGACATTCAGGAACCACACCCAAAGGTGTCTCGACAACTTCCTCAGCTATCGAACGAACAAGTTCAGCTATCCCCACATCGTTAATCACTGCGGGATACAAAGACCAGTATTTTAGGTCATATTTTGCACCGGCGCTTTGACAAACTCCACTAATAACTTGTCGAATTTTTTCTTGGAAAAAGCCTGTCAATTCGGGATTAAAATACCTGACTGTAGCGCTCATTCTCGCGGTATCAGGGATAACATTGCGCTTGGTTCCAGCATGAAGTTCACCAACGGTGACAACAGCTGAATCTATGGGGTTGACATTACGGGAAACAATTGTTTGTAATGCATTCACTACTTGAGCCGCAACAACCACCGAATCAACTGTTTGGTGAGGCATAGCACCATGTCCACCTTTACCGAAAATAGTACAATCAAAGCATTCAACTGCTGCCATTAATGCGCCAGGACGAACACCGATCGCACCCAATGGTAAATTATTCCATAGGTGCAGTCCAATAATCGCATCAACATCTGGGTTTTTGAGAACTCCGGCTGCAATCATGGGTTTCGCACCACCAGGACTTTCTTCAGCAGGTTGGAAAATAACTTTAACAGTACCGGAAAAATTGTGGCGATGTTGGTGGAGATAGTAAACTGTACCTAATGCGATCGCGGTATGCCCGTCATGTCCACAAGCGTGCATCAACCCGTCATGTTGCGATTTATAGGGGACTTCGTTGAGTTCTTGAATCGGCAATGCGTCCATATCAGCGCGAATTGCCATGACTTTTTGCTCACCAGTTTTTTTACCTTTGATAATTGCGACTATTCCAGTTTGGGCAATACCTGTTTGATGTTCGATACCCCATTCTTGGAGTTTTTCTGCAATAAATTGTGATGTCAGCTTTTCTTGAAAGCCTAATTCGGGTTTTTGGTGGAGTCTGCGTCGCCATTCGACTAGTTGGGGTTGAAGATTGCGAATCGTGAGGCGAATGCGGGATAAATCAATTGTATTCAGGCTGGGGAAAGTAGATACCATCTTTAAAATGTTGGGTGGCGATATGAGGCTTATATATCTCCAAATGTAACATTACCAATAAATTCCTAACTTTTGGAAACAGTCAAGAATCTCAACCTCATAATCATTAGTGACAAGTTAAGCTCATCAATAATTTGTCAATAAGTAATAGTGCTTAAAATATTACCCAAATTGGAGGTCGGAAGGGCAACGCAGAGGTTTAGCCGCCATCCCCAAACTGACGATAATCGGCAGAAGTTGCAGAAGGCGATGACTGATATTTTGACGGATTTGGTTTGAGGTGGGAGTGCGATACGAGTGTTTGTACAAAAAGCCCTCGGACAGAGATAATGCGAGCAAATGTCCTTTATCCAAGTGTAATTAATGCCTAGAAATTAAAAATTTCAAACGCGATCGCGCGCGAGTTGTTAAGATGATGAACAACAATCATAATAGCTACTTTCTACCTCGCTGTTGCATTTCTTGTTGGCGCATGGGCATAGCGTCAATTTGCTCAAATATTGCTGTTGCTTGTACTGGTGTAGCATCACTGCGCTTAACACCACCATCTTTGCCTACCAAAATAACGCGAAAATTTTCTTTGTCAACTCCAAAACGATTTCGCAAATTAGCAGCAGAAGACTTATCTATTAACTGTCTGTTGGCATAGCTTTTATCTGTTGCCAAAACCTGAACCAGAACTAAATCTCTGTCTGTAAAACCGTTTTGGTGCTGGTTAAATAATTGCATCTGCTGTTGATAGGTACGGTTGTTAACAGACGGCGCAAACACTAGTAGCACGCGGTTTTGCCATTTTTGGGAACTGAGGTTAAATGAAGACGTTTTAATAGCTTGGGTTGAACCTTGGGCAGTACCACCACCAATGCTAATTGGCGATAGAACTATAGACGCGGTAAGAGTCAGGGAAATTAATACTGAGTTATTCACTATCGGGGATTGAGATAAACTTTTCATCATCTCAAACTATCATTAATTTTCCTTCTCTGACTCTATCCCGTGATGGTAATTGAATAAGTATGAACACCAAAAATATTGCGCTCCATAGCTAAACTCGATGTTGACTGTTTTTGCGTATAGCTGAATCCATATTTTGATTACCACATTATATCCAGAAGATGGGTTTGCCTTTCCGTCAAATGCATTCTTGGGATTACTCCGAGCTTGATTATGCGGCTTAAAACTGCGCTGCAAAAAGATTTCTGGCGCTCATAGAAATCAAGAGCTAATTTTTAGCCTAAATAATTTTTGTTTGGTTCTGCAATCACAATGTTTATTGAGAACTATTAATATCAAACGCTGATTATATATAGGTTTTCAGCATAATTGAAATTGAGATTGCAGCTAATCTGTAAATTAAAAAACTTTTTACATTTCAATTTTATTAGACTAGTACGTGAAGGCAGAAGTAAGAAGGCAGAAGGCAGAAGGAATAAAGCTTATTTCAGAAGCTTTTTGTCATTTGAGAATGGTTGCTTCATTTCCGCCGTACTGTACTAGTAGTTCGCAAACCCAGAATTGGCGGGTTGAGATTGGCGCGGGGATTTTTGTCCCTGCAAATTCCCTTGGTAGACTACTAGCCCGAAGTAAAGCTATTGACTGAACTAAGTCAACGAAACAACATTCCCTAATTATTTCTGCTGAAGTACCGAGGAACCTATCTGCCTCACATACCACAAAATGTCTCCATTGTCCCAAATCTGTGCTAACTTAATCGAGACGTAATAGTTCCCCTCCCGCTCAAAATAATGATTATTTCTGTCTACAATTAAAGTTCAGGCTTTTTTTCACCTGAATCAACCTGTCGAACGCGGGTTAACTTATAATTATTTAACAATTATTAAGTTTGCCAAGAACATCAAGGATAACTTCTGGTGTTCTAGGTTATGAAAATCCAGCCCTTGCTGGCTAAGAAGGCAATATTGATTAATTCCATATAGTGCCATTTTAGGGCGATCTTCCCCAGGGGAAGCGCTACGCGAACGCCAACGGTTTCTAGCAGTTAGTTAAACATCAAACATGAAAGACCTCACTCGTTATCGAAATATCGGTATCTTTGCTCACGTAGATGCTGGTAAAACCACTACAACAGAACGAATCCTCAAACTCACCGGAAAAATCCACAAAATCGGTGAGGTACATGAAGGTGCGGCAACAACGGACTTCATGGAACAGGAGCAAGAGCGAGGTATCACAATTCAATCCGCCGCAACGAGTTGCTTTTGGAACGACCACCAATTCAATATTATTGATACTCCTGGACACGTAGATTTTACCATTGAGGTTTATCGTTCTCTCAAGGTTTTGGATGGCGGGATCGGTGTATTTTGCGCTTCAGGTGGTGTGGAACCTCAGTCGGAAACCAACTGGCGCTACGCCAATGACTCCAAGGTTGCCCGCGTCATTTATATTAATAAACTCGACCGGGTTGGCGCAGATTTCTACCGCGTTGTCAAGCAAATTAATGATATCCTGGCAGCTAAACCGTTGGTGATGGTGCTACCCATTGGTACGGAGAATGATTTTACTGGCGTAGTTGATTTGCTCACCCGGAAAGCGTGGGTATGGGATGATTCTGGCGACCCAATGAATTATCAAATCAAAGAGATTCCGCCGGAGATGAAGGATGATGTCGAATTGTACCGCGAACAGCTAATTGAGACAGCTGTGGAACAGGACGATGCATTGATGGAAAAATACTTAGAAGGTGAAGAACTTTCCATCGAAGAAATTAAGAGTTGTGTTCGCAAGGGTACTATTAACCTCGCTTTCTTCCCCACATATTGCGGTTCTTCGTTTAAAAATAAGGGTGTGCAGTTAGTTCTCGACGCTGTTGTTGACTATCTACCAAACCCCATGGAAGTTAAGCCCCAGCCAGAAGTCGATTTGGAAGGTAATGAAACCGGCGAATTTGCGATCGTTGATCCAGAAAGACCATTGCGAGCGCTAGCATTTAAAATTATGGACGATCGCTTTGGTGCCCTTACCTTTACCCGAATTTATTCAGGTGTATTAAATAAAGGTGATACGGTTCTCAATACCGCTACAGGCAAAACTGAGCGGATTAGCCGTTTGGTAGAAATGCACGCTAACGATCGCCAAGAAATTGACTCCGCTCAAGCAGGGGATATCGTCGCCATTGTCGGCATGAAAAACGTCCAAACCGGACATACGCTTTGCGACGTAAAAAAACCCGCCACCTTGGAACCAATGGTGTTCCCAGAGCCAGTTATCTCCATCTCGGTGACACCTGTCAAAAAAGGTACTTCCGAGAAAATGGGTGTAGCCCTCGGTAAAATGGTACAGGAAGACCCATCATTCCGGGTGGAAACCGATCCCGAAAGCGGCGAAACCATCATTAAAGGGATGGGCGAGTTACACCTAGACATTAAAGTTGATATTCTCCGACGCACCCACGGTGTGGAAGTGGAAGTTGGTAAACCCCAAGTAGCTTACCGCGAGTCTGTCACCAAACGCCTCGAAGATGGTTACGTCCACAAGAAACAATCCGGTGGTTCCGGTCAATACGCAAAAATTGACTATATCATCGAACCAGGCGAACCTGGAAGCGGCTTCCAGTTCGAGACAAAAATCACAGGTGGTAGCGTACCCAGAGAATACTGGCCCGCAGTCCAAAAAGGTTTCGAGCAAAGCATCGGTAAGGGTGTATTAGCTGGATTCCCCTGCGTCGATTTAAAAATTACCTTGGTTGATGGTGGTTTCCACCCAGTTGACTCCTCTGCGATCGCCTTTGAAATTGCGGCGAGATCAGCTTACCGTCAATCCTTACCCAAAGCAGCACCCCAGTTACTCGAACCCATCATGAAAGTCGATGTGTTCACACCAGAAGATTATATGGGAGATGCGATCGGTGACTTAAACCGTCGTCGCGGGATCATCAAATCTCAAGAAACAACACCTACGGGCGCTCGTATTAAAGCAGACGTACCCCTGAGTGAAATGTTTGGTTACATCGGCGACCTACGCACCATGACCTCTGGTCGCGGTCAGTTCTCGATGGAATTTTCCCATTATGCACCATGTCCTACTAACGTAGCAGAGACAGTCATTAAGGAAACTAAAGAACGGGAAGCGGCTGCGGCTAAGTAGAATAACTCAGTTATGATGTCATGTATTTGACATCATAATTTCTACCAAAAAATCCTGATCGCGTCAATGTAGTGCGATCGGGATTTTTTATTGGATGAGAATAATTGCGATCGCCTTTTTTGGGAATTAGTTCACTATTAAGTTTTAAGGAGCGATCGTATGAATTGCGAAAACAGAGTCAAAGAAAGTTGAAGTTAAGCCAGCCTAGCGATTAATCTCGCGACACAACGCGCTCTTTTCAACCATCTCAAAGGTCTCCTTGTATTATTCCAACAGCTACGAAACTGATTATATATACTTTTAGCTTGTGACCCGGCATTTGCTACACAAGCAGCCAATTTAGTCCATTGTTTTGAGATGGCTAAACGAATGCACGGTACTCCTGCTGCTGCGTATGTAGAAGGTATCAACATATTGTTGACATTTGGCACCATATCAGAAACTTTAGCTACTTTATTCTGTGTATTTTCCTCATTGAGAGATTTGAGGTTTTTTCGAGGTGCATTAAGAACTGGTTTGAACAATGCTGGTTGTTCTCGAATATAAGTTTCTCGTACTGCTGGTTGTAGAGAATCTAGCAACTCTCGCCGTTCTGGAACTGTTAACTTTTGGATGATTGTTCGATCAACTTTGATATTTCCTGCTTTGATTTGGTTATCGAGCGCATTTGCCCTGGCTTCAATTTTTTGTAACCGTGGCTGATTGGCTTTCTCAGCTTTTTCAAATGTATCTAGAGGAGTGATGCTACCCTTCTTGCCTTGCGTCTTTGCTAAAGTCTCGGCATTTTTGAGGGCATCATCCAAACCAGCCTTCATTGCTTCTGCATATGCCAATGCTGCCTGTTCAACTTCTTCAGAGTCTCTAAAAGTAGCTACTTTTGTGTTCTCTACTTTGGCAAATAGGGTTTCAATCTGACTTAATTTAGCTGTTGCATTTCCTAATTGTCTTTGAGTTACTCCTTGTGTGGGAGGTACTTGGGCAAAAGCACTAATACTGACTAGAAAACTACCTAAAACAGCCAAAATCAACCATCTCGATCTATTAAGATTTTTCAACATTCTTCCGTCTCCAAATTTACACTAATTTAGAGTCAGCAGTATTACTTAGTATTCAATATGGCATTACTAAGTCATGGGATAATTTCCTGGGATTTTGAACCTATTTTTTTAAGACTTTTAACCGCAAATTCATCCCGCATTTATGCAACACCCAATATCTACTAATAATTTTCTGAATATATCCTCACCAATAGTCTAAGTAGACTAACGGTGAAGTATACTTGTCTCACGTAGATATGAACACCAAGCACAGAAGCCTTCATTAGCTGGGGTGCGACTAAGTAAACTGAAAGCAACTTTCATTTACACAATGGAATTTAATCAATATCCTCATGAGATAGACATCCTTGCCCATCGGAATGTGTAAATTCAAAGCTTAAGAGCCTACAGTTTATGACACAGAACACACTTAATATTATCTAATCTTATTTCAATTTCTTGGAAATATCGCACTTTTGAAGACAACCAGAAGGCAACATTCAAGTCTAGCTGCTAAATTTATACGTATTATAACTGTTAGTAATTTGCCAAAGACATTATTGTTACATTCGGTCATATTAGACATTTTGTAACAGGTTATTGCATTTATATTTATTTGTCTTCTGAACTCTTCATATATAATTAGTGCTATAACATCAACATCCGATGCAATTGGAGATTTTTTGGCTTAACTCTGCTTATAAAGCAACTCCATTTTCAATTTCTCAATCTCCAACTTCAATCTCTCATTCTCCATTTGCAATTTCCCATTTTCTTCCCTGATTAACTCAACTTCATCTCGCTTACTCAAGGCTTGGTTAATCGCTAACTTCCGCATATCTAAGGAGAACCAACGCTGATATGTTTGGGTATGCACCTGTACACTATGCCCCAAGTTATCTGCCGCAGCCTTAATGGGAATTCCCAAAATATGCGCTCTAATTGCCCATGCATGACGCAAATCGTAGGGTTTAAAATCTAAGCCAATTTTGCGAAACCACCAACTAACTCGCTGTGTTAATGCTGTGATTTCTGCATGTTTATTTTTATCTTTTTTACTAATTGCCACCGCCAACATTTCTAAATACTTGGGATTTCTCAAATCAAATTCTTCAATCCATTGTTTATATAATGGCAATGCTTGTCTTTCTCCTGTCTTACAATCTTTATCTACTTTCCAAGTTAAATCAATATTTTCGGAATTTAACCACCAATCAATATCAGGATTAATAAATAATTCCCTGGGACGCAAACCAAAAACAGCTAACATTCCATAAGTCCAGCGCCAAAGCTGCCAGCTATTTTTGACATCTTCATTAACTTGATTACCTCTGTGATTGAGGTATTCTTCAAACTTGATTATTCCTGCGGATATTTCTGTGTCTGAGGGTATCTTCCGGGAATTATTTTCAGGTATTTTAGAGTATGTAGATAAATCTACTTCAATTTTGAAGGTGACACAAAAAGCAGAGATAGCTCTAGCTGCATTATATCTTGCCCATGCTTTATCGATTTTTGTAATCGAATTGATCAGATTTTCAGCAGTTGCTAAATCTTGAAGATTAGTATATCTTTTGGTACGGGAGAAATAATAAAAGAAAGTATGCTCACTTTTTACTGTACGTTGATGGGTTTTAAAATACTCTTCTTCAAATTTTTCTAATAACTCTCCTATTGTTTTCAAGTTTAATTGAAAATCTTTTTTTATTGCCTCATTCCCTAAATATTTATCGTTCCATTCAAAGGTTTTCCGAGCAATTAATTTACCTAACTCATAAGCTTCTTCCTCAGCAGTTTTTAAACCGTCTAAACTCGCAGGAATATTCAAACTAAGATTATATTGCTTCCTTCCAGTGCCATTGGTATCCTTGTCTCCGGGTTTAATTGGTAACGTTGCTCTTAATTGCAGACTTCCATTTGATTCTCTAATTGTCACCTTTGTCTTTGCAGACTTTAAACGCAGATTTACTTTTTCTACTTCCTGTAATAGTTTTGCTTTCATTTCCGAGACTTCATATACTATCCTTTCTAAAACGCAAACTTGAGATGCTTGATTGATATAATTCCAGAAATCAGGAATAACATAATTCGGAATAATTCATCACGTAATTAATAAGTATTTCTAACTGTGATAAACCACTGTGGTATTAGCCTATATTTAGACTAAAAATAATTATGTTATCTCTAAACAATTTCAAACTTAAAAACGTTAAGTGCTAACATTAAATAGCAGAAAAATATTAAACCTGAAAAGGGATTACTCCGGTCCTTATCATGGTTATGACGGTTTCGCAATCTTCGCTCGCGACATGGATTTGGCACTTAATAGCCCCACCTGGAGCCTAATTGGCGCTCCTTGGAAAAAAGGTGCTGCTAAGAAAGCTGCTTAATTAGTAAAGGATTAGGTTTGTAAGTTAAGAATTAGGAGTGAGGAGTTAAGAGTTAACAGCTAATTTCTTATCTCTAACTCCTAACTCCCCCAACTCCAGGAAAATATTAATTCCTAACTTATAATTCCTAAATCCTCACTTCCCGTTCACCCATTACGCTACACAAGAGATAAAGAAATGCCACAGAATCCGGATAGAATTGTTGACCACTTAGACCTATTTAAGCAGGAAGAATACACCAAACTCTTCAAGAACAAACGTGATAACTTTGAAGGCGCTCACAGTGACGCTGAAGTAGAACGTGTTTCCGAGTGGACAAAATCTTGGGAATACCGCGAAAAGAACTTTGCTCGCGAAGCTTTAACAGTTAACCCTGCTAAAGGTTGTCAACCAGTAGGTGCGATGTTCGCAGCACTGGGTATCGAAGGAACTCTTCCCTTTGTTCAAGGTTCACAAGGTTGTGTTGCTTACTTCCGTACACACCTCAGCCGTCACTACAAAGAGCCTTGCTCTGCGGTTTCTTCTTCGATGACTGAAGATGCTGCTGTATTCGGTGGCTTGAACAACATGATTGAAGGTTTGGAAGTTTCTTACAAACTTTATAAACCCAAAATGATTGCTGTTTGCACCACCTGCATGGCGGAAGTTATAGGAGATGATTTGGGAGCATTTATCACCAACGCTAAAGGTGCTGGTGCAATTCCCCAAGATTTACCTGTTCCTTTTGCTCATACTCCTAGCTTTGTTGGTTCTCATACCACTGGCTACGACAATATGATGAAAGGTATTCTTTCCAACCTCACTGAAGGTAAGAAAGGTAAAGCAAACGGTAAAATTAATGTTATCTCTGGTTTTGATACCTATGTAGGTAACAACCGTGAAGTTAAGCGGATGCTTGGTTTGATGGGTGTTGAACACACCATCGTTTCCGACACCAGCGACTACTTCGATGCACCTAACGATGGCGAATACAAAATGTACCCAGGTGGTACAAAAATTGAAGATGTAGCTGATACCATCAACGGGAAGGCTACTGTTTGTCTTCAAGCTTACACCACCCAAAAAACTCGCGAATATATCGAGAAAACCTGGAAGCAAACAACCAAAGTTGTTCGTCCCTTTGGTGTTAAAGGTACTGACGAGTTCTTGACAACTATTTCGGAATTGACTGGTAAAGCAATCCCTGCTGAGTTGGAAATTGAACGTGGTCGCTTAGTTGACGCGATGACTGACTCCTATGCGTGGATTCACGGTAAGAAGTTCGCTATCTACGGCGATCCTGACCTGATTATCAGTGTCACCAGTTTCTTGTTGGAAATGGGTGCTGAACCTGTTCACATCCTTTGCAACAACGGTGATCAAGAATTTAAGGCTGAAATGGAAGCAATGCTTAAAGCTAGCCCATTCGGTCAAGGTGCTACTGTTTGGATTCAAAAAGACTTGTGGCACTTCCGTAGAGTGATGTGTGTGTTATCAAACCAAATTAAGTTATTTTTCCTTGCCAGATTATTCTGTGCAATTTAGGGCTATGAGATTCTCCAAGGAACGGGAATTTAATAATTTGCAGTTCTAATCTAATTAGAAAAACATTGAAATCTTCAACACTTTGACACGAACCACCATAAGGCGGTCAACATAGCGTAGTATTTTAGTAGGTGCAATAGCAGAATTGCACAAAAAACTAATTAATGCAAGTGTTATATGGAGTAAATTTTATTTTTTTTATTTTATAAAACATATTTGCTTATTAGCAGTAGATAAATAAAATTAAACTATTTACCATTAAATACCATTAACTTATCGATTTACTGTGGTATAGGTGGATAAAGGTTGTCTAAAAAAACAGTTAAATTCGATTGTGACGTACTTTTTAATAGAGTAAGCTAGCGGGCTTGCAATTTCAAGAAAAGTTGATTGCCCTACCTTATTGGACTTCAATTTTTATATGGAAGTCTCAATTTTGGTTAGAAAATTCTTTCGCAAAAAGTAATTATCGAGCTTGCTTACTCTGTGAGTATTGGCTTGCGAAAAAGGGGTTATAAAATTAGAAAACTGCATTAATGCTAGAATTAACTCCAAATACAACTAACAAGTTAAGACAGAAAATAATACAAAATTATGCAATACAATCAACTTGGAGATAGTGACCTCAAAGTTTCGGAAATTTGTTTGGGAACAATGACCTATGGGCATCAAAATACTATCGAAGAAGCTCATCAACAATTAGATTATGCAGTTTCTCAGGGAGTGAATTTTCTTGATGCTGCTGAAATGTATCCAGTTCCACCCCGTGCAGAGACATATGGGTTTACAGAAGCTTATATTGGGGAATGGTTAAAACAGCAACAACGAGATAAATTGATTGTAGCGACAAAAATTGCTGGTCCTGGTCGGCATATGAAGTGGGTACGTGATGGAGTTAATACTATTGATCGTAATAATCTCAAACAGGCAGTGGATGATAGTCTGAAGAGATTACAAACAGACTACATTGACCTATACCAAATTCACTGGCCCGATCGCTACGTTCCTTTGTTTGGAAATGCAATATTTGACCCGAATCAAGAAAGAGAGACAGTTGCGATCGCAGAACAATTATCTGTGTTTGCAGATTTAATCAAGGCAGGTAAGATTCGCTATGTTGGTTTAAGTAATGAAACTCCTTGGGGGATAACTACATTTAGTCATATTTCCCAACAGCTAGGATTACCTAAAGTTGTATCGATTCAAAATGCCTATAATTTATTGAATCGTATGTTTGATTGGGCGTTAGCGGAAGCTTCTTATCGTGAAAATATTGGTTTATTAGCTTATAGTCCTTTGGCATTTGGTTTCTTATCTGGCAAATATTTACATGGGAAACCAGAGAAGACAAGAATTAGTTTGTTTGCAGGATTTGGTCAACGCTACAATAAGCCTAATGTAAATGATGCAGTTGCTGCATATGTAGAAATTGCTCACAAACATAATCTGACACCAGCAAAACTTGCCTTAGCATTTGTACGAAGTCGCTGGTTTGTGAGTAGCACAATTATTGGTGCAACAACTTTAGAACAACTGAAAGAGAATTTGGAAAGTATAGATGTAGTTCTAGATGAAGAGATTTTGGCAGAATTGGATGTAGTTCATACTCGTTATCCTAATCCGGCTCCATAAGATTAGAGATTAAAATTTGAGATTACTATTGTGCTAGTAAATTTACTTCCGAATTCTCTAGTTAATTCTGCTAATTAATTCCAAATGCTAATTTTCACCAAACTAAAAATAAAGCAAGGTAATTATGTCAAACCGCAAAAAGATTAGTAACAATCTGAGTGCAACTGGACAAGTAACAGCAGAACAGTTACAACAAGCTGCTGCTGAGGGCTTCAAATCGGTGTTGAATTTGCGATCGCCTGATGAGCCTGGTTTTATTGCGAATGAACAGCAACAAGCTGCAAATGTCGGATTGGAATATGCTAACATCCCCTTAAAGCCTTCAGAAGCAAATCAGAAAGTAATAGAAGCAGCAATTAAGCAGATTGAGAATTTACCGCAACCTGTTTTAATTCATTGTGCTGCTGGTGCGAGGGCTAGTGGAATCGGTTTAATTGCTTCTGCGATTCAAGAAGGTTTTACTGCTGAAGAAATCACACAAAAAGCAACAGAAATTGGTATTAGTTTAGAACAGCCCCACCTCAAACAATTTCTACTTGAAAAATTTGGTATTTAAATTGGGAGAGAAAAGTTAGGTATCAAGTAAAAATAAGTAGTGCGGGCATCTTGCCCGCGCGAGCAAGATGCTCGCACTACCAACATTAAATTGTTCAATTTATTTTTACACGGCTCCTTAATCCTAAATATCTGCAAATAACGATGTTTTCATTTTGCAAACATCACTTATTATTTAGTCATTAGCGTCGCTGTTACAAATTATTTTAGGTCATCAATCACCCATGCAGAAATCAGTGCCATATCGTTTGGGCGAACTTGCCAAACTCTTTTTAAAATTAGGTTTTATTGGCTTTGGGGGACCAGTTGCCCATATTGCCATGATTGAAGATGAGGTTGTCAAACGCCGTAGGTGGCTGACGCAGGAGCATTTTCTTGATTTATTAGGTGCAACTAACTTAATTCCCGGACCTAATTCTACAGAAATGGCTATTCATGTGGGATATGTTTATGGGGGTTGGCTGGGGTTGATTGTTGCAGGTATCAGTTTTATCTTCCCTGCGGTGCTAATTACAGGTATATTTGCCTGGGTTTATGTCACTTATAGCACTTTGCCACAGTTTGCACCTCTACTTTATGGGATTAAACCAGCAGTTTTTGCAATTATCCTCAATGCTCTTTGGAGTTTGACAAAGAAGGCAGTGAAAACTCGTCAGTTGTTGGTAATTGCCTTTGGGGTGGCGTTACTGGTTTTGGTTTTCAAGCTAAATGAAATAATTGCCCTATTAATTGGGGGATTGTTGGGAATGATTTGGCTGCGTACTGGTAAAACTGGTGAATTGCCAGGTGAGAGCGCAAATTTCTTGATTGCCAGTTTGGGTGCAGGTGCCACTTGGCAAGCAACTACAGCAGTTGCAACTTCAGTTACGACTGCATCAACGGTAAATGTGACCTTGTGGCAATTATGGTGGTTTTTTCTGAAAGTCGGTAGCGTTTTATTTGGTGGTGGTTATTTATTAGTAGCGTTTCTACAAGGGGAATTAGTTGGACAGTATGGTTGGTTGACGCAACAGCAATTATTAGATGCGATCGCAATTGGTCAGTTTACTCCAGGTCCGGTACTTTCCACTGCTACTTTTATTGGCTACGTCATTGCTGGTGTCCCAGGGGCAATTGTGGCGACTGGGGGAATTTTCCTACCATCATTTTTCTTTACTGCAATTCTCAATCCTCTCATTCCTTTTTTACGTTCGTCTAAATGGACCAGTGCATTTTTGGATTCGGTTAATGTTAGTGCTGTTGCTTTGATGGTTGTTGTCACTTTGCAATTGGGAATAGCGACTTTAACTTTAACAAAAGCTCCATTTGTGGATTTTTTAGCTGTGATAATTGCCATTATTTCGGCAGTATTATTAATTCGTTGTCAAGTTAATTCTGCATGGTTGGTTGGCGGAGGAGCTATAATTGGTTTGCTCACTTCTCTGTTTAATTAAATATTCGGTTTGATAAATGTGAAATCATCAATAAATCACATTTATTTCGTTTTTACTAATTCATGAGATTAAATAAAGCTTTAATAAGTAATTGATTTTCTTTATCAGTGCCAATAGTAATGCGTAATTTATCATCTAATCCGGGTTGCTGAAAATAGCGCACCAAAATTCCTTGTTCCTTCAATTTTTGATAGAGATACTCTGCATTTGCTTGCGGAGGTTGCACTAATAAAAAATTTGTCTGAGAATCCCAAACACGAAAACCTAATTGCTGTAAATCTATGCTTAACTTTGTCCGCGATACTTTCACCTTGGCTACACAAGTATTTTTGTATACTTGGTCACTAATTGCCGCTACTCCCACAGCAATGGCGATCGCATCAATGTTATAACTATCTTTGACTTTATATAATCCACTCAGCAAGTTCGGATTGGCAATCCCAAAACCTAAACGCACACCAGCTAAAGAATAACCTTTGGAAAGAGTACGTATTGAGATGACATTTTCAAATTCCTGCACTAAATTCAAAGCATTTTCTTGAGCAAAATCCACATAGGCTTCATCAATGACTAAAACCCCAGATAATTTGCTGGCAAGTTTCCGCAATTCATCGATTGACACTACATGACCGGAAGGGCTATTGGGCGTTGCAATAAATGTGACATCAGCGTTGGTAGCAATTAATTCATCAAGGGGAAACTCATAGTTCTCTCCGTAAGGAATTTCTACCAGTTCCGCAGATTGCATTTGCGTTAAGGTGCTATACAGCACATAGGTTGGTGTCGGATAAGCTACTTTGCGTTCGGGTTCCGTACAGGCGCGCATGACGACATTTAATAATTCATCGCTACCATTACCAACAATAATCCAATCACTAGGAATATCTAAAACCTGACTCGCTGCTTGACGAAAATCCTCTCCATAGGCATTTGGATAGCGTCGCAACCATTCGCTATTAAAGTTTTGCAAGACTGTCAACACCGCAGGCGAGGGAGGATAGGGGTTTTCGTTACTGTTGAGTTTGATAATTTGGCTACCGGGTTTGGGCTGTTCACCAGGGATATAAGCAGACATAGCTGCAATGTTTGTGCGGAAGTAGTCCGTCATTACTCAGTTTTATGAAGGTTATGTATGGAGAGATGATTTTATATCTTTGTATATCTTATATCAGCTTTGTCTAAAATCATTACGATAAAACCGACACAGAGATGGGGAAACAGGGGAATAGGGTAAGTAGCGACTGAGAAGGTTTATTTAACTCATTCTCACCTTAAATTAGAATTAGTCACACTGTCGGCACTTTTTAACCCCTAAAGGGAAAGCTATGCCTATAGAGACGCAATGCGATCGCAATTTATGTATATATCTAAAAATCTATCGATTTACAGATTTTTAGCAAGGTTGCTATCTAATCTTCTTACTAAGACAAGGAAGGGTTAGCAAAGGTAGAGTTAAAAATTCGCCAAATTTAGGTTAAGCTTTTGGTTCTGTCAAAGTTAAAAAATAAATTTTCTAGAGAATTTGGATTAAATAAAGCGCAAAAGCAGGAGAATATTCCCAGTCTAATTGATTTAAATTTATGCTTCTAAATTTGTGTTTTTATTTGTCATCCAAATGTTACATCAAAATGACTCAAGCAAGATTGCATGAGTCATTAAGCGCAAAAATAATTTGCGAATTAACTAGATTAATGAGTTAGCCCGAAAAGCTAAATTTACAAATCTTAGTAGCGGTTATGGAAGCTATTGTTTCCGCGATTACCACCAAACGAACCTCTATCTTCTCTGGGTTTCGCCTTATTTACTTTTAGGTCACGTCCCATCCATTCAGCACCATTGAGGGCATCAATAGCTGCTGTTTCTTCGGCATCTGTACCCATTTCAACGAAACCAAAACCGCGCATACGTCCTGTGTCGCGGTCAGTAGGTAGCTGAACCCGCTTTACAGAGCCATACTCTGCAAATACGGCGTTAAGACTATCTTCTGTAACGTCATAGGAAAGATTGCCTACATAAACTGACATACATTGTCTCCGAAATTATAAATGTGTAGAGATTTAAGTTTCGGAGATAAAGTTTGTAAATACGAAAAACAAAAACCTGTCAATATTAAAAACAAACGCTGCTAACCGAATTAACTCTCGCTTTCCATTATGGCATAACAGATCGCTTTTGGGGAGGAAATTTAAAAAAAAGATGATTTTATTCTCGTTAATCTTTGAGATATCTTGAGGTTAATGTTCGATTGATTCAGGCGCATTACTCTCCTGCTGGAGGTTTTGAAGGATTAAGTAACTGGAAATAGAAAAGGTGTGAAGATATATTTCCCATCAAACCAGAAAAAACGACACAATAATACACATATGGATTGACCTATGCTGCAAGTAGTTAGCTATTAGCCTTTAGCTATTATCCTTTCAGTCTAATCGGTAGGCGCTATAGCGACTTCGGAAATCCAGTTTCTAGTCGTTTTTGGCATATTATTGAACAAATTTCAGAGAGCATTATATTAAGAAATCGTAATTACTTGTTAGTCTTGTGTTAAGTTAGCACTAGTTGCACTCACAAAGTATTGAATAGTTAGGAGGAAATGATTATCGCAATCCACAAGCAATTAATGAACTCACAAATTAAATCACCTCAAGTCTTCTTGATTGACCATGAAAATAATAACCGTGGTTTAATCGACACAAATGAGGCTCTACAACTGGCACAGAGCCTAGAGCTTGACCTAGTCTTAGTTTCCGAAGGTAAGGATGCTCCAGTAGCCAAGATTGTTAACTACGGTAAGCTTCAGTATAAAAAGAAAAAGCGTCAGGGACATAGTGCTAGACCTACGGTAAAGGAAGTTCGGCTGCGTCCGAATGTAGGTGTAGCTGATTATAACTTACGCATCGAACAAGCTATTGGGTGGTTGAGTAAAGGCGATTCCGTAAAATTTGTGATTCGCTTACGGGGTCGAGAACATCAATATCGTGACCAGGCTGGAGAATTGTTACAACGGATTGTCAATGCTCTGGCTCAAGTGGGTAAAGTCCAGTCGTTTGATAAACGCTCATTGGTTGCCCAAGTTGTTCCTGCCTAAATTTATGTAATTCTCAGGAATATTGGAGTCAACCGCAGTAGTGAGAATTACTATCCGCATCGTGTCACCGAAATAATGACGACAAAACCGACGCGGTGATGGGGAGATAGGGAGACGCGGAGAAAATTAATGAAATGATCATTGAGATGAGCCGAACTTGATACGACAAGTATTGAAGCGGACATGGTATTAATAGCGATCGCCCAGAAAAATTGCGATCGCTTTTTTAATCATTAAGAATCATAACAAATCAAATAGCTTGCAGCTAACAGAATATTTTCACTTCCCAGCTATCGTCAAAGAAGCGATATAGATCAACTATGAAAAGTGAAACCCTAGCAGAGTTAGTTGCTCGTACTGTTATTGAGTTTGAAAAACGCGAAGCACAGCTACAACAGGCTTCACAAGTACAACAGCAGCAGAAAAGTCAAGCAAAATGTCATCAGTCTCAAGTTGCTTAATGCAAATGCAGTAATTCAACCGTCGTCACTAGGTTCCCATCTACCACTATTTTCTGAATGCATCCTTGCAATAAAACCCTTTTATCCTCCACAGCTAATCCTTCCCAGTATTTCTGGTTGGAAAATGCCGCCAGAATCCGCTCCTTCGCAATCAGGTACTGTTTGCAAGTATTATTTGTAGTAGCGATCGCATTAGCAATCTGCATTCTCATATCTTCTTTGGCTTTTTCAATTGCTGGATTTGATGGTAGTGCTTCTAGGGTATTTAAAGATGCTCGCAGCGTCTTTACTTCTTGTGGCTCCTCTGTGACGTGAATATCTTGTTCTACTAAGCCAGCTAATCGTTCAGCCTCGCAAACGAGATATTTGATAACTTGTTTTTCTAATTCATCGGAAGCAATCATGCGTCCATTACTGCAAGCACCAGTTCTATAAAAGCTGCATTGATAATGGTGTCTGACAAAATTCTTTTTTTTAACTAATTTTTTGCACTGACGGCTGTAAGCAGCACCGCAATGCTGGCATTTGACTAAGTTCGCAAATGGGTTGGTGTATTTCTGTTCATTTACCCAACGGTTATTTCTATTACCGCGAATCATGGCTTTGATGCGTTCGTGTTCCTCACGGGTAATAATTGCTTCATCTTCGTGAGTTCCCCAGGTAACTTCCCATTCATCGAAAGGTTTACGATGTCCTTTGGGACGAACCACAGTATTATACAGCGTCCCCCCAGCATAAACAGGATTGACCAAAATAGAGCGCAAGCCAGAAACCGACCATTTTAAACTTGTGTGGGGATAACGCAGATTTAACCCACCACTACGGGATTTGTGAATATTCTCTAAGATAATTTCCTCTGCTTCCCCTAACAAATTCACTGTATCATTGCGAGATTTAGGTACAGCATTGGCTTGAATACCGAAAATATCGTGTAGTTTCCGCACAGTTTGTGATACCGTACCTACCTTTAAAAAGGTGTCAAATACAAATCGCATTAATTGCGATCGCGTCATTTCAATTTTATCTGCAATCAAGCAAATACAGGGGCGATCGTCACGTTTATATTTGTCATTTTCCACCACATACCCTAATGGTGCATTCCAATGGGGTTTTTTGTTGGCTTTGCGAGCGTCGCGCTCTTTTTTGACTCGCATTCCTAACATTTTGACTTCATATTTAGATGCTGCCAATCTCACATCAATGGTGAGTTCACCGCCAATACTTGATAGATCAAATGGTTCATCAAGTGCGATCGGTTGTATGCCTTTTTTTTTCAATGCATCCATTAACCGATAAAAGGTCATTGATGAAGAAGTTAAACGGTCAATGCGAATAAATAATAACTTGGATACTTTTTCAGGTAGTGATATGTTGATATCTTCAATTAACTGTAACAGCCCTTTACGCTTATCACTGGTACGACTTTCCACATCGTAATATATTTTTGTGGCTCCAGCACTTCGCAAGCGACGCATCTGCTTAATTAGCGCTCCTTCATCATCCGCCTGCTCATCTGTACTCACGCGAGCATATCCCCAAACGTCCATATATCAGACCTGACAGCAATATTTTTCATTTTACCTGATAGTCAGCGCATTGGAAGCTTATTGTTTACCGAGCCTGTTGACTTCTTCATTGGTAACTCCTACGGTAAATACTTGTGGCGCGATACCAAGATTCCTATGGTTCGCATTGGTTATCCTCTGTTCGATCGCCATCACTTACACCGCTATGCTACTCTTGGCTACCAAGGTGGTTTAAATCTTCTCAACTGGGTTGTTAATACACTACTTGATGAAATGGATCGCAACAGCAATATCACTGGTGTAACTGACATCTCCTTCGACTTAATTCGCTAGGAATTAATCACTCGCGGCGTGCCAACAAAGGAAAAGGAAAAGGATAAATGATGAAGATTGAAGAATAAAGCATGAAGGAAAATAAATAAAATACCTCATCTTTTATTCTTCATCTTTCTAGTTTTTCTAACTTTCCTTTCCTTTTTCTTATTAGTGATGATTTATTAGTTATTAGTTAATACTGAAAAGTCATAAATAATAGTTAATAATTAAGCATTGAGCCGGAATCAAAGATAAAACTCCCAAGAGCGTAGCACAATTTCCCAGGAAGAATTACATAATCTTTTTGTTGATTAGTTTTGATTTTGACCACATCTTAGGAGTTTAGAATTATTATTGATTATTGGGAATTAAAAATTTGGAGTTAAAAATTTGAAATTAAAAATTAGATATTACATATTACCAATTACATCAGCATCAGTCTTCCCATAGGGGAATAGCAGCATGATTACGAAATTACACTATTAAACTATCTCATCCAGCACCAGAACTATGAAAATTACCCAAGCAAAAATCAACGAACTTTTGACTGAACCAGGATGCGAACATAATAGTCAAAAAGATAGCCAGAAAAAGAAAGTATGTAGCCAACAAGCACAACCAGGAGCAGCCCAAGGAGGTTGTGCATTTGATGGTGCAATGATTGCTCTTGTACCAATTACTGATGCTGCTCACTTAGTACACGGACCCATCGCTTGCGCTGGTAACTCCTGGGGTAGTCGCGGTAGTCTATCGTCGGGTCCCACGCTTTATAAAATGGGCTTTACAACAGACTTAAGCGAAAATGATGTTATCTTCGGCGGAGAAAAAAAGCTCTATAAAGCTATCTTGGATATCCATAAGCGCTACAACCCCGCAGCGATATTCGTATACTCGACCTGTGTTACAGCGCTCATCGGCGAAGATATGGATGCGGTATGCCAAGCGGCAGCAAAGAAAATTAACACTCCCGTTGTGCCAGTTAATGCTGCTGGCTTCGTAGGTAGTAAAAATCTTGGTAATCGTATTGGTGGCGAAGCTTTACTGGAATATGTTGTTGGGACTGGTGAACTTAAACAACTACACTCACACCTTTTATGATATAATTTAGGAACTGATTTGCACATATTTCCATGAGAGTTTACGGTTATGCCCGTGTTAGCACCCAAGAACAAGCGGAGGAATTTGACGCACTCAATCAGCAAATAGCGAGATTAAAAGCTGCGGGTGCAACGGAAGTATTGATCGATATTGAATCAGGGCGTAGCGATGCCAGAAAGCAGTTTAATGAGCTGCTGAAATTGGTGCAGCAAAATCAAGTTGACGAAGTTATCATAACTCGTATTGATCGCTTGGGTAGGAGTGTGATTACTATCCATAAGGCGATCGACATTTTTGTCAAACAGAATGTGAATCTCCGCGTACTAGATGCACCAGTCGATCCTAATAGCCCCTTTGGCTGGTTTAGTATCAACCAAATGTCAGGACTGGCGGAGTTTGAATCAAGGCTATTATCTCAACGGGTGAAACAAGGCAACGAGTATTTTCGCCAGCAATTAAAGTATTGCGTGCCGCCATTTGGCTATGCTAAAGATGAAAATCATCGGCTCACCCCAAATCGAAATATTCACGAAAAATCTGGGAAAACCTACTTTGAGCTAGCAAAAATTATCATTGATTTAACTTTGGAATTGCGATCGCTTCAGGATGTGTGCAACTATATTTACACTGAGTATGAAGTAGTATTTACGGTTGCAGGTTTGCGAGATTGGGTGAAAAACCTGGTACTGCAAGGGCATACAGCATATTTCGTCAAAAAGAAAAAAGGTATTAATCGCGAACCAATCATCAATTTCCACACCCACGAAGCCTTAATTACCCCAGCGACAGTAGAGGCAATCCAAGCTAAATTATCAGCAAATAGGAAATACCGCAGTTCCGCAACATCAACCCGTGGTGACTATCCCCTGGCAGGCTTAATTAGATGCACCCATTGTCAGGGAAGTATGTATCGTAACTTTTCCCGCCACAAAACCAGAACTGAGTATATGCGCTGCGTCAATTACAATAAACTGGGAAAGTATCACTGCGAAAATTCCAAATGCACCCGACTGCGGCAAATAATTTCAAAAACGATCGCCGAGTTGTGTGAAAATGCCCCAAAATTAATTGAGTATCTCGAAAGTCAGTCGGAAACAACACAAGTCGTTAGCACTCAAGAAATCGAAAAATTAAGCAACGAATTGTCTGTTCTCCGGGCACTTCGCAGTTCCAACCCTGATATAATTCAAGCGATCGCCAAAATTGAAGCAACGATTAACAGCCGATCAATACCTGTTAAAATGATTGAGCGAGACACCTTTGAAAATGCCCAAAGGAAAATTGCGATCGCTTCTCAAGCAACATTTTGGGAATCATTAGATGATTCAGAATTGCGAGTAACATTAGCTGAGTTTGTCGAGAAAGTTGAGGTGGATTCAGAAGGTGCTGTAACCCCTAGCTTTAAATTGCCATTAACTCTATCCTCAATGCGTCCATAGGTTTTGATGAATTCCTCAGGAGACATATCCCCAACTTGTAAGTTTCCATAATATTTTTCATAGGCTTCAAGTAACCTGTCATTAAGCATCTTTAGCACTTTTTGAGAATGTAGGGAAGTCATAAAACATTCTGTAGCGATGCTTTTAGGTTATTTGTTAGCTAAAATTTTTCTGTTAGCAGCAAACGAATACTAAAATACCAAATTTCTCCCCATCTCCGCGTCTCCCCATCTCCCATCTCCCCATCTCCGCGTCTCCCCATCTCCCCATCTCCCCATCTCCCCATCTCCCCATCTCCCCATCTCCCCATCTCCCCATCTCCGCGTCAATCTTAATGATAAGTATTCAACCGCGCACAATATCACACCTGAATTGAGAAAGAATCAGGCTTTCCATCATTTCTACCGATTGCAGATTGTAAAGCGTACATGGCAGCATATCTACTACCCGAACGGATTAATTGTTCATGAGTACCTTGTTCTAGAATTTCTCCAGATTCAATATAAACAATCAAATCTGCATTTTGTATTGCTTTGAGGTTATGAGAGACAATAAAAGTCGTACATCTCTGCGTTAATCTATCTAAGGCTTCATTGACTATGTGTTCATTTTCCTGATCTAAACCTGTGGTTGGTTCATCTAAAATTATGATAGGCGATTGACGAATTGCAGCACGCGCGATCGCAATTCTTTGTCTTTGTCCTCCCGAAAGGGTTGCTCCCCGTTCCCCTAAAATTGTGTCATAACCTTGGGGTAATTGCATAATAAAATCATGGGCATTCGCTAATTTTGCTGCTTCTTCAACTGCTTGATTGGATGCATGTAGATTACCGTAGGAAATGTTGTCTCTAACACTTACTGCGAATAACACGCTTTCCTGTAAAACTACGCTGATTTGCCGACGTAATGATTGTAATTTATACTCACGCAAATCCTGTCCATCAATGAAAATCCCTCCGCTTGTGGGGTCGTAGAGTCGCAGCAATAAGCTTGTCAGAGTTGACTTTCCACCCCCAGAAGCCCCCACCAAAGCTACGCGCTGACCAGGTAAAACTGTGAAATTAATGTTTTTTAATATACTTGTATCCCGATTGTAACCAAAGCTAACATTTTTAAATTCAATATAGCCGCGAAAACACGGAGCTTCCCTAGACCAACGGGTATCCTGAATATCGGGAACTGTATCTAATATATCAAGAATGCGATCGCCTGATGCGGTGGCTTTGGCAATTTGCCCCACATATTTTGCCAGTAAGCGCATGGGTTTAAAAGCAATGCGGAAATAATTTACAAATACCAGCAAATCACCGGGGGTAATATGATTGCCCATGACTAAATACACGCCTCGCCATAATACCAGAGCCGTGGAAACTCCCACTAAAAGTTCCACCATTCTTTCCATTCCTGCGGCAAGTTTTTGTGCATTTGTACTTTCTTGGAAACTTCGACGATTTTGGCTGGCAAAGGTATTTTCTAACATCGACTGAAGAGACAGCGCTTGGACAACCTTAATCGCACCAATCGATTCTGCTGTCACATCTGCTAATAATCCTTCTCTTTGACGTTGAGATTTGACGATACCACGAATTTTTTTTGTTAAGCGTGCTGTCGCCAACACAAATATTGGAAATATCGCCAAAGCAAAAATTGCTAATTCCCAATGTACCCAAAACATGACAATAATCATGCCAAAAATTGTGCAAGAATTAGCAATTAATGGTAATAGAGACATCACTGTCACTTCTCGTAGTTTGGAAATATCTGAAGTGACACGAGTAATTAAATCACCACTTTTAACTCGATGATGAAAGGAGAGAGAAAGATTTTGAATATGGCTATACAGTTCTGCCCTAATTTCTGTTAAGATATTGCTTGCAGCTAGTGACATGCCATAGATACTAAAGTAAGCTGCAAAAGCACGTAAGGCTGTTATTATTATTAGTGCGATCGCAAAAATAGCAACTAAGGTAAATGCATCTAATCCTTGAAATAAAGGAAACTCTGAGATTTTATCTTTAAAATTGGGGACAAGAATATAATCAAAAATAAATTTGAGTGGCCAAGGTTCTAGAAGATGAAGAAATATCTCTACTACTAAAGCAATAAAAGATGTAATTAGTAACTTATTTTGCTGCTGAATTTGCGATGAGAAACGCTGCCAAATTCTCACCATTACAGGCAAAGCATTTTTAATACTTTTAGATTTTTTCTGTGCCATTGTCCAGTTGTATATAAACCAATACAGTTCAGTTAAGAATATAAATCAATAGCCTCTTCCCCTAGTAGAGAAGAGGTTGAGTTTAGCTTCCATGAAACTCACATTAATCTCAATATCTATCGACTATCTATCGACTAGAAAGTAATTCCTGTTGTCGAGTATTAGTTTCAGAGAAAGATTGATAATTGTGCGGTAAACTTTTCACATAATTATCTGTGATAACTTTATTAATTTTCCTTTCCACATTAATCGCCCATTTTTGTAACCACAATGGATTCCAACCAAAGGTAATATAACTCAGAAAAGGCATCAAAAACCCTTTGTGTCGTCGATGTCCCATCCGTTGGTAACGTTTCTCAAAATATCTATCTTTGGCAGCAAGATTCCACTTTTTTGCAAAATGTTCTAAGCTAGCAACTTCCCAAGCATTACTCCAACGCACCATAAAAAACGCTAATTCTGATAATTCCCATTTTAAGCCAGGTACATAGGTGACAACAGAAGCAGGTTCACAATAAAAACTACCACCAGTATTATTTACAGTCATGCAGAAATCTATATGTTCACGAGTGCTAAGTAATCCTTCATCTAACAAACCAATTTTTTGGAAAATATCAGTTTTCACTAACATACAATGGAACTCTGCAAATTCACATTTTTGACGCTGTAATTCCCCTTGAATTTCTGCCACTCGACGGTTGACTAAGTAATGCTTCTCATGAACTTTACGCTTAATTCTCCCATCATCTTTGACATGTTCGATAATATGAGCTTCTCCACCTGCTAAATGTACAACTTCACCAAAATTTTTACCAATACAAGTCAAAGGACAAACTACAGTTGCATTTGTTTCTTCTGCACAACCCAACAAAGACTCTAACCAATTTGAACTCACCAAAACATCGTTATCTATAAATAGCAGATATTCTGTATCTACATGGGGAATAGCTAAATTACGTGCTTGATTGGGAGATAAATAATAATCTCTACGAATCAATTGAAATTTTCTCTCCTGAGATTTTTCCTCTAAATATCTTTGAATCTTTCGAGGAGAATTTGCATCTACATAAATCAATTTGAAAGGTACTGTCGTATGTTCATAAATACTTTCCAGAGATTCCCGACTAAAACTAAAACGTTCCCGTTGAGATACAACAATAGTCACTTGTGGTTTCTTCATGATTAACACGTCTCTATGTCTTTATTTTTATATCTTTGCTTGTATCTTTGTAAGTCTTTGCGTGAGATTAATTTCTACCCTTAACTAGTAGCAACAACAAAAATCACATAACATTTAACTTCGGTGTCACCAACAAATCTGACGACTGCAAGACATGTTGATAAATACTCAACCAATTACCCTGTTCAATAGCTGGTGTCAGTTGCTGACGTACTTTTTCCTGTGCTGCAACACCAAATTTTTGCCGCAATTCTGGTTTATCAGCCAAATATTTCAAAGCAGCAGCTAACTCTGTACTACTGCCGGGATTTACCAGCAAACCATTAATATTATCCTCAATTATTTCCCCAATCGCATCTACATTTGTTCCAACAATTGCACAACCTGCTAACATTGCTTCCAGTAAAGCATTAGGACAACCATCTGTTAATGAAGGTATTGTAAAAATATCTAAATGTGGTAAATAAGCCAGGGCTTCTTCTCTACTTACAATCCCCGTAATCCGCAGTTTATTCCCTAGGGCACATTGCTGTAATTCATGTTCCCAATATAGCTTTTCTTTATCCACAAAGTCACCAATTAATAGTAAATGAATATCAATTTTCTGACTTAGTTTTGTACAAGCATCTAAAAGAAACTCAATACCCTTTTTATCACGGAATCTACCTGTAGTTCCAATAATCAGACCAGATAATTCATCGATTAACGCTGGTTTAGGAAGACTTGTAAAATCAATTGGGACGATTGAATTCCAGAAAGTAGAGGATTTTGATTTGATGCTAGAAACAAGGACATGAGCGCGTTTTTGTAAATCTTGACTCACAAAAGTTGTCCAAGCCGAATTTTCTAAAATCCAAGCAATTTGACCATAGTTTTTGGGATTAAATATGTGTTTATGAAGGTCTGAACCACGCACGCTGTTAATTACTGGAATATCATTTTCTTTAGCTAACATTGTAGTTACATAACCAGTTTCCACCAAAAAAAAGGCATGAAACAAGTCAAATTTATAGTTTTGATGGAGACATTTTAACTGAAAATAAACATCAGCTAAAAAATCTGTCACTTCTGTTACGCCGTCGCGGGATGCTGATTTAATTCTATGTACAAATATGTTGTCTTGTATGGATGTTTTGCAACTAGCGCGACGATAAGTATTTTTCTCAACTAAACGTTGTTTAGAACGAAAAACAGCAACGTGGACTTCATAACCACTATTGGTAAGCATTTTCGCAATGCGGTTAACCGATTCACCTACTCCACCAACGTCGGGGGGGTATTCTAATGTTGTGATACAGATTCTTTTATTCATGGTTTGATTTATTTTCAACGTAGAGTGGAATTAAACAGCTTGTGTTTGATAAGTAAGTTTTTTCAAAAGAGAGGCAGTAGCTTCTACACCTTTAAAGTCGAATTTAACAGTTTGATTTTGAGTCTTTAAATAATCAATAATTTTAGTGGCAAATATTTTATGTTGTAATTCATGGGGCTGAATCATTTTCACTATACCCAATTTATCTAACTTTTCTGCACGCATTTTTTGTTCTTGATCATCATTTCCTGTAAAGGCTAATATCATGGCTTTTACACCTGTTGTCATAATATTAAGAGTTGTATTATAACCCGACATGCTGATAGACAAGTCGGCTTTTTGCATGTAGTTGAGTAAATTAGGGGTATAGCGGCTAATTTTAATATTATTAGCATTAGCTACTAGTTTCTGCCAGTGATGTAATTTTTCTGCTGGGATAAATGGACCAGTAAATACTTGAATATGATGAGGAATTTGTTGTTTAAGGATGGGAGCAGTTTCTATGATACAGTCAATTAACTCATGCCCAAATCTACCACCACCAATACTAACTAATATTAGTGGTTTTTCTGATTCAATCAGAATTTTATCTTCGGGAGCTAAAACTAGATTTTCTGGTTGTTCCTGAACTACAAATCCTGTATATTTAATTTCGCATTTAATATCTGGTAGGCGAGTAAATGTTTCTGCTAAAGAGTAAAAATTGGGGTCTCCATGAATCAGCAATAAATCAAAATATTGATTCATGAGATTACAAACTTTTTCTTCATATTTGAGACGATTAGCCTTCGTGACGACGATATCGCGTAAACTCGATACTATTTTCACTGGTTTCTGACTCGCTTTTATCCGTTCAAGTAAGGGAATTAATTCAAATGAAAACTTTCCTCTACCAAAAGGGAATAGTTCAATCATGAAAATATCCGGTTGAAGTTTATCGAATATTTCTAAAAGCTGATTTTTGCGAATTTCTTGAACTTCTGCCAAAGTGAATGATGTATCAACTACTTGTAAGGTTTTGAATTCAGAGTCGGTTTTAATTGCTGGTAGGTTAATTACTTCAACACCAGCAGGGAATGGAAACTCTTTGATAATTTCTCCACCATTAATAAAACATATTTGAAATTCTGGTAGTAAACCCCGTACAATTTCCATACTGCGGACTAAGTGTCCCATTCCTAAGATATGCTGACAGTAGAACATGATTTTTTTCATAGCCTTTCCCTAGTAATTAAAGGACAATAAAAGATAATTGATATTATTCAGGAGTTAATACTGTTTTTAATGAACAACAATTATTTGATTGATAATAGAGAAGTTGTGATTTATTTGACATAACTATATCAGCTAATAGATTTCTAATTTGGCGGGTAATACGAGATAAGCCATCTAAATCAATGTTGTGGGTTGTATGTGGTTTTGCTAATATATATGTTAATTGAGAAATTAAATTTTTTGGTGTGAGATTATGAGGATGTATTGTTTGGAATGAAGTTTTTTGCTGCATCCTCAGAGAACGGATTAATTGTTCTTGAGAGGGTTGAAAACGTGGTACAATCACAGCCGGTTTTCCCGCAGATAGAATCTCACAAATAGTATTATAACCACCCATTGACACTACTGCATCGGCTGCTTCAATATAACTCATTAAGTCATCAGTAAATTCTCCCATTTGTACTTGATAATTAGATTTAGCAGCTTGTTCAAGTGCTTGTTTATCTGCTATTGGCATTTCGGGACCACAAATTATTACACTTTTAATTTTTTCTGACTTTGGTAATATTTTTAGCCCTTGTAGATAGTTGTTAATTAACTGATAACCGTCTTCTCCACCACCAGGAGTGACTAAAATTAATTTTTCATCTAATTCTATTTGTAATTCTTGACGAATAATTCTTTTATTTTTCTGACCTGATGGACGACGAAGATAACCACAAAATCTTACTTTATCTGTTATTTTTTGAGGTAGTTGATATTCTTGACTAAAGTCAAATATATCAGGTGTCCCAACAACTAGTATTAAGTGATAATATTTCTCTAAAGCTTCATAATAACTATTTTTCTTCCATTCATGGATAGTTTTTTCAGGAGTATCAAGAATGTCACGGAATAGTAAAACTAGCTTAGTTTTTGGTAAGTTTTTGTGTAAATAACGAACCGTCCTGACTAGCTCATTTTTAATTCCATAAGCCTTTTTATCTACCAAAAATAAATCTGGTTGGAAATGAATTGCTGCGGATAAAATGATATGCGATCGCAATCTAATTGTATCCTCAATATTTATCCCTAAATACTTGGCTGTGACTTCTCCTGTTTCTCCTCTATTTAAACAGGGAAGTTTAATATAATCTATTCCCTTGGGTAAGCGAAATCCTTGTAACATCGGTGAACCAGATAGCAATAAAATTGAAAGTCCAGGAATTTCCTTCAGTAAATGTTCGCAAATGACTAACATTCTCCGAATGTTGCCAAGACCGAATGTGTCGTGAGAATATACCATCAGCCTCATAATTGACAGCCTCAATTTTATTGTGGATTTTCGCTTCTGTGTTCAAGTTGTTCATGCAAAATCTATCGGAAATATCTTTCTAAATCTCTCCTAGGAAGATAAGAACTTGGGAATGGTTAAATTATATACATAGAGAATCGAGTAAAATTTCGAGAATATATCCTTCACTTAATAAGTATCTTCACTGTTATTAATGAATACTTCATGAAATATTCATGAGAAATTTTTCATAAAAAAAATTAATTAATTAATTCTAGATAAAAAACGGCAAGTTGAAAAAGTTTGAATTATTGAACAAAGAAGGTTAAGTATATGATAAGAATAGTTTAAATTCACAGATTAAAATAACCCAGATGTAAATTAGCATTTGTCAGCGATACTCCAGAGGAGTCGCTATGCTAACGCCAGAAAATGTTCATACTATCTGAGGTAATAATCAACTTAGCTAACAAGATATATCTATTTAACGATAGTTGCCCTCAGCAAGTATGAGTGGAGGTTTAGTTGCTAATCTGCAAAACTGCTTGTCGAGACAAGTAATATTTTAGCGACTTTGAATTAACTAATCTTCTTCAGCCAATTTAATTAGTCAGCACTTACACACTAACTACAATTTTACGTCATTACGTAGGCGTAGACTAGCAGTTTCCCGCAGGGTAGTAATCGCCGAAAACTTTGAGATTGCTTCCCTACACTACGTTTCGGACTCCAAGAGAAGCAACTACGTGTCTACGCAATGACAAATAGTGCTTGCGTAAGTCCTGTTAGTAATAATTATTATTTATGAGGAATTCCTCATCCTTTTTTCACATAAGCTTAATAAAAAATTGTTTAAATTAAGTTTAAGAGGCGATTAAGGGAAAATAACAGTTACTTAAATTTGAGGAATAGTATCTAATCCGCATCCATGTCTAAAAGCGCAATTAATGCAGATAACTAGCGAAAAATGGAAAAGACTTCCGATAAAACCACTTTTATTCCCAAAAATCACTTTTTAAAAGGATTTTTGCTATATATTCCTGTGTCAAACCAAAGTAAATGGAAACTTACACTAGCGATCGCACTATTATTAGTAGCTGGTATTATTTTACTTTTGCCAAGTAGTTTACCAACACCAGCACGAATAACAATATTTACCTTTTTGCTCGCAGGTATCCTGTGGTCTACAACTTCTATCAATGCCGGTTATATCGCTTTGAGTTCGGTGATACTGCTCTTGTTGACGGGGGTGATGTCCCAAAAGCAGTTTTTCGAGTCTTTGGGTTCAGATGTTGTCTGGTTAATGATTGGTGCTTTTATCTTGGGTGGTGCAGTTCAAGAAACTGGTTTGGCTGTACGACTCACACAAATGGTTGCATCGAAAGCACATAACGTCCGCAGTCTTTTCTGGATGTTAACTTCAGTTTTAATTCCGCTTTCTTTTCTAATTCCTTCTACCTCTGGACGTGCTGCTGTAACTTATCCCATCTTTCGCAGTATCAGTAGTGCTGTAGATGACAAGCAAACTCGTCGCGCACTGTGCTTGTTAATGCCAACTATTATCTTGGTTTCGACTATAGCTTCCTTAACTGGTGCAGGTTCCCATTTAATTGCTAAAGATTTGCTTCAAGAAATTACACAACAGAATATTTCTTTTGGACAGTGGGTGCTTTACGGTTTACCTTTTGCGGCTGTTGCGAGTTATGCATCCTGTTGGGTAATTACATGGATGTTTCTGGATAAAAAGCGTTTGCAACGGCAGCTAAAAATTACTCAAATACAACCCCAACCTTTATCGAGCAACGAACGTAAAACTCTGCTCATAATTTTGTTAATGTTCGGTTTGTGGTTAACAGAAGCTTGGCATGGTTTAGAAACTGCCACCGTCATTATCATGGGAGCATTATTACTGACAGCACCAAATTTTGGGGTGATGAAATGGAAAGATGCTGTCAAAGCTATTTCTTGGAATCTGATTATTTTCGTAGCTGCAACCCATGTTTTAGGTCATTCTCTCATCACTTCTGGTGCATCAAAGTGGATTCTCAAACATATTTTCGACTTCAGCCATATCGACAGTACGGGTTCCCATTTTATTGTCCTGTTAGTTCTGGCAATTATTTCCCTTACTTCCCATCTTTACATGACTTCCCATACTGCCAGAGCCGCAGCTTTGGTTCCACCTCTGCTGTATTTAGGGATTAGCTTGGATGTGAATCCTGTAGCAGTCTTGTTTTTAATCACTTTGGGAATGGATTATTGTCTGACATTTCCAGTCAGTTCTAAAGCACTTATAGTTTACCAAGACATGGATGCAGAGGGTTTTCGTCCCCAAGATTTGCTGCGCTTGAGTACGGTGATGATTCCCATTCACTTTGGTTTAATAATTTTGTTCTATTACACCTGGTGGAATTGGGTAGGTTTGTCTTTTTAATTCCACTGGATATCAGTACAAAAGCAAGGGTCCAAATAAAAAGTAGTATGAAAGCCGCAGGAAAATAATATGACACTGAATATTCTGATTGCTCCTTCGGGATTTAAAGAAAGTCTTGACGCAGAACAAGTTACTGATTGTATTGCAAATGGTATTCAAAAAGTTTTAAAGGATGTAAATATCCGCAAAGCACCTCTTGTTGATGGTGGTGAAGGATTTACCAAAACTTTGGTAAATGTCACAGGTGGAACCTTACATTACCTAGAAGTTACGGGACCAGTCGGAGAAAAAGTCCAGTCCCATTTCGGATTTTTAGGTGGGAGTTCTGTGAAAACTGTGGTCTTAGAAATGGCTGCTGCTGCGGGGTTACGTCTTGTTCCTCGCGATTTGCGAAACCCCTTATTGACAACTACCTATGGAGTGGGTGAGTTAATTAAAGCTGCTTTAGATGCTGGTGCAGAGCGGATTTTAGTTGGTTGTGGAGATTCGGGAACTAATGATGGTGGTGCGGGAATGGCACAGGCTTTGGGTGTAAAATTGCTAGATGAGAAGGGCAAGCAAATAGGCTGGGGTGGCAGTGAGTTAATAAAACTCAAACAAATTGATCTTTCCACCAGAGACCCACGCTTAGATCAAGTGCAGATTGATGTTGCCTGCAACTGGCATAATCTATTATGTGGCGATCGCGGTGTTGCTAAGGTCTTTGGTCCCCAAAAAGGAGCATCTCCAGAAATCGTGGCACAAATGTCTTTGGCTTTAGAGCATTACGCTGCTGTGATTGCCACTGATTTCGGTATTGATGTTCGAGAAATGTCAGGTAGTGGTGCATCAGGAGGGTTAGGTACGGGTTTACACGCTCTCGTTGGTGCAAAATTACACCCTCGTTACGATATTGTGATGCAGTATTTGGAATTAGATAGTTTAGTTTCCCAGGTGGATTTGGTGATTACTGCGGAGGGATGCATCGATTTTCAAACCCCACGAGGAAAGATTCCCACGGAAGTAGCCAAAAGAGCCAAAAGTTACGGATTACCTGTTATCGCTTTAGTTGGAACGGTTGGAGAAGGTGCAGAAATAAATCTCCAGCATGGGATAGACTACTTTACCAGTATATTGACCCATCCATGTGGTTTAAGTGAAGCAATTAATCAAACTGCCACTCTGCTTACAGATACAGCAGAACAAATAGCACGTTTACTCTTAGTCGGAGAACAAATTCGACGCTGTAATATCAATGCTTGGTAAGTCAAACCAGCAATTTTGAGATGAAATACCTTTTTCAAATCGTGCTTGATATGCGCTAGCGAACTTCTTTTAAAGTTTCGATTTGTTTAGTAAATACTTCGGTAAATAAGCTCATAATACTCCTTTCTTCGCGTATCTTAATATTAGCCGTGATCGACATTCCCGATTGCAAGGATATATTTTTACCTTGCACATTTAATGATTGTCTATCCAATTTGATTTTGATAGGGAAACGATAGTATCGATAGTTCTCATCTGGCGGTAATGCATCTGAAGCTACTGATATTATTTCCCCTTTAATATCGCCAAATTCGCTAAAAGGGAATGAGTCAATTCTCACATCTGTTTTCATACCTTCACGGATAAAACCAATGTCTTTATTCGTAATAAATGCTTCAGCAATAAAGCTATCATTTGGTACTATTGAAAGTAATTTCTCACTTGGTCTTGTGACAAATCCATGATTATTTGCTTGTAAGTTAAAAATAGTTCCAGCGACAGGTGCATAAAGTCTTTGATATTTGATATTTGTTTGCACTTGAGAAATTTTACTATTGACATCAGCTAGCCGCTTTTCATTTTCTAACAGCACTTTAGTAAGTTGACTCTCTATCTCAGCAATTTGCTTTTTGTGATTAGTAATTTTTTCCCAATTATTTTTATGAGAAGCCGCCACACTATTTTTCAACTCTTGTTCTCCCTGTTGAATATCAAGTTGTAGACGTTGTTTTTCCTCTTGTAATTGTGCTACTTGGGCTTTGAGATTTTGTACCTTTTTTTGTTGTTGCAAATACTGTAGCTGCGAAATCCCTCCTTCTTCTGATAAAGTTTTTAGTTTACCAATAATTTGTTCTTCAAGAGCTACAGTTGCTTTTGTGTCACTAATTTGAACTTCAATTTGTGCTAGCTTTTTCCTAATTTGAGCAACTTCTAATTGTCCTGCTGCTGCACGAGTATCTAATTCATTTTTTGTGACAATAAAACGTTTTTGCTCGTCTATTCCCAAAATAAAATTATTTCCAGATTCTCCTAATTCTTTACGTAAAAATTCATTCTCTGACAGCAAAACTGTACGATGTTTCAGTAAAGAAATAGTTTCTTTCGCAAAAGCATTTTTTAACAACTCTTCTTCTGTAATCACAGATGTAGGATTTTGGATTAACTGCCGATAAATTTGGTTTTCTCTGATTAAAGCAGCGCGTATTTTTTGTAGCGAACCTAATTCCGCATCTGTGGTAGTAGAATCAAAAACTAGTAATAAATCTCCAGCTTTGACTTGTTGTCCATCTTTAATGTAGATATCTTTAACAACTCCACTCACTGGTGCTTGAATTTCTTTGACTGCACCTTCAGGTTTTAATTGCCCTGTTGCTGGAATTACTTGCTCAATTTTGGCAAAATAAGCCCAAGTTATCCCAAAACACACTAATCCCATCATAGTCCCCATTATGGCACGCGACCAAATAGGAGATTGGCGTAAGACTACAGATTGCTCTAACTGAGAATCTTGAGAATTAATTGTAGATGATTTAGTTGCAACTGATTGGGGAGTTTGAGATTCAGTCGTCAATGTCTGCGCTTCCAAGGTTTTTATTGTGTGTTCAAACTTACTGTTACTAGATTTTCCATTGAGGTTATTTGTGTCTAGTTTAGTCATGATAATGATAGATTGTTTGTGAGTGATTATTGATAAATATGATTAGGAATCATGTAAAAATAAGTAGTGCAAGCGTCTGGCTTGCTAAGTTGTGATGCAAAAATATTTATATATTCTAAAAATCTCAAGTCCTCGTCATTGCAACGTATAAAGCAATCACAATATATATTTAATTTTTTAATTTTGCCTAACTACTTATTTCCCAAAGGTGGGCTTTCCGCACCCGGAGTTTTCAGTGAAGAACATCTCCCCGAAAACTCCTCTCCACACTACTTATTCAATTTATTTTTACACGCATATTTATGAACTCATTTCTTGCTGATTGTAGAGGTAAAAATAATGACCTTCCATTGCCATTAATTTATCATGAGTTCCTTGTTCAACAACCCTACCAGCATCCATAACGACGATTGTATCTGCGTGTTTGACAGTATTTAGACGGTGAGTAATAAAGAACACTGTACTATCTTTAAATGCTTGCGCTAAATTGAGACAAACTTGCCTTTCCGTAACATAATCTAAAGCACTAGTTGCTTCATCTAAGACTAATAACTTTGGTCTTTGTAGAACAGAACGTGCGATCGCAATTCTTTGTCGTTGTCCACCAGAGAGCGCTCCTCCACGTTCACCCACCTTGGTATTATAACCATTAGGTAAGTCCATAATAAAGTCATGGGCAGCCGCAATTTTAGCCGCTTCGATAATCTCCTCTGTTGTTGCGTCAGGATTAGTCAGAGCAATATTTTCTTGAATTGTGCCTTCAAACAAGAGTGTATCTTGGGGAACGAATCCGACTTGTCGTCGCAGCGAATATAGTTCAACTTTGGATATATCATATCCATCAATTAAAATTCTACCTGACTCTTGTTCATACAATCTAATCAAAAGTTTTGTGAGAGTGCTTTTTCCTGCACCACTTTGTCCGACAATGCCAATAAATTCACCTGAATTAAAAGTCAGACTCACATTGCAAAGTTGCAGGGGACCATCACTTTTAAAGCGGAAGTAAACATTTTCATACTTTACCGCACCAGAAATCGCAGGTAAAGGAATATTATTACGGTCTTGTTCTGCTTCTTGTGGTGTATCAACAATATCACTTAACCGCTCTAATGATAAAGCCGTTTCTTGGAAACTTTGCCATAGTTGTGCTAAACGCAAGATTGGACTGGTGACATAACTAGAAATAATCCGAAAAGCAATTAACTCTCCTAAAGTTAATTGTCCTTGAACTACTAAATATGATCCCATCCATAAAACTAATAAACTACTAAGTTTATTGAGAAAATTACTAGTAGAACTTGCGAGGGTGGAAGTGATTACAGTTTTAAACCCAGTCGATACATAATTAGCATAACGTTCTTGCCAAGAAAAACGCGATCGCAATTCAATGTTTTGTGCTTTGACTGTTTGAATTCCAGAAATGATTTCAACTAAGTATGATTGTGTTTCCGCATTTCTTTCCGCTTTGGCACGTAACTGTTTTCTCACTATTGGAGAGAAAACCACAGTCAAAATAATAAATACAGGTATCGTTGCTAAACCGACAAGGGTTAGTTGCCAACTATAAAATAACATGACGATGATATAAATCACCGAAAATATAGCATCTAAGCCCACGGTTAAAGCTGTACCTGTCATAAATTGACGAATATGTTCTAATTCATTGACACGGGTAGATAGTTCTCCTACTGGTCTGCGTTGATAATAACTTAGCGGTAAACGAAGTAAGTGGTCAATAATTTCTGACCCTAAGCCCATATCAATACGATTAGTCGTATCGACAAATAAGTAAGTTCTTAATGTAGTCAGTACAACCTCAAAGAAGCCAACAACTAATAACAATCCTCCAAAAATATGCAGAGTATTAACACTATTCTGGACAATTACTTGGTCAATAATTATCTGAATAATCAGGGGATTTGCTAATGCTGCTAACTGCACGAAAAAAGAAGCTAAAAAAACTTCTATCAGTACACGACGGTAACGTGATAAATAGGGAATAAACCACTCTAAACCAAAGCGTTGTTGGGGTGTGGTTTTGGTTGCAGTAATTAGTAATACCCGGAAGCGAGGTTGAGAATTGCTATCTTCTGCTTCTAATTGAGCTAGTAATTCTTTTGGTTGAAAACGCTGGATACCTCCAGATGGTATTCCCAAAACTATAACTTTTTCACTTGCTTCATAGACAACTGCAAAGCTATCTTCATAGCGTATTAAAGCTGGCGTAGGAATGCGCGTGATGCTATTCGAGTTTAGGGGTATATCTACCAGTTGGGCTTTGAGTCCTAATAACTCTGCAAGATAAGCACAAAGTTGAAAAGATACTGTACCTTGACGTTTCTCATTCTCGCTTAAAATACGATTAACTATCTCTCGGCGGAAAGGCATGTGCAAATGTTTTGATACCATTTGAAAACAGGCGATCGCCGAATTAATCTGTCCCTTTCCAGGAAAAAATGGATATTTTATTTTCTGTTGATTATCTCTAATGCTAGATTTTTTTTCTGGAATTTCATCAGATGCATAGGGAATATTAAGTCTGTCTAACTTCTCTAGCGAATTATCTTTGATCTGCTCAGATTGGTGATTCCTATTGAGTATGAATAAATCAGCAGCATCCAAGCCAATTAAACGTAGTGATTTTCCTCCTTGTACCTCTATTTTATTGGTAGCCCTGAGTAATTCTAAAGAAGAACCATGAGCCAAGTTTTTTGCTCCTGCACCGCTAACAAACCAAATTTTTTCTTGATCTAATTGATTAAATAAAATTTTTCCTGGTGGTAAATAATGTACTTTTGCTCCTGCTAAAACATTTTGAGCCAGTTCTTTCAAATTTATATGGGCATTTGCTTGGAGTTCTTTTTGAACACCCAAAATATCAAATATTTCTACTAGATGACAGTGATTTTTGCGAACCTCTGCAAAATCTGGATATTTTTCTAATAAACGCAAATATTCCCCAGCATCCAATCTTAAACATGTGACTTCACTTGATGCGATCGCAGTTTCACATCCAATTTCTCGCAAAATACCAATTTCACCTAAAATATCTCCAGATTCCAGAAATTTTAAGGAACTTGGGACTTGGGTGCGAGCGTCATATGCCAACAATCTCACCTTACCCTCATAAATGATTGTAATGCGATCGGGTATTTTTTCTTTTCCGAGAATTCTCTGTCCTACACGATAACGAGTTGGATGAATATTTTCTAATAGTTTAACAAGTACCTCACTTGGCAATTGGTCGAAACCTGCAAGTTTGGTAATAAATTCAGCAAAATAATCCGTGGCTACAGACATACCAATTTCCAGTTGTGATTTATTGAATTAAGTTTTGGGTTTGGGGTCTGTATATACGAAGAAACTATTTATCGGGCTTGTATCTGGTATGGCTAATGATTATTAGATGTATAAATAAATATATAAATCATCTATCTTGAGATAGATTTACATTTTGCTGCTTTGATAGATAGGAAATAAGCAATTTAGTGATAGTATCAATTGCTTTGGTAGCCAAAACAAAAAATGCTCCACTCATTCAATCCATTCTACGGTGAGGGGTCAGAACCATTTATAAGAACAATTAATACGATTAAATATGTTTTTTTCTTTGTATGATTATCTACATTTGTACTAATGATAGGTGCTTATGAATACAATTCTATTGTCTCTTTTGGGTACAAACAGATATTGATTTACTGGAATTAAGTTATATATACGAATTGTTATCGCTGATTATCTAGGACAAACTCAATACTTAATACTTGTATTCACTTATGTGTTCTATTTATTTTTTCATTCAGAAAGAATATAGTCAATATAGTTACTTTGTCCTGTTTCTAAGTGCCTATATTGGTTATTAATACCAATAAGTACTAATAGTTACAAGCTGTTAAGTGCTGTGCTTGCATCGTTTTGATTTATGAGAATTTTCTCATCTTTATTGCATTGACAAGCCAAATCAGGGCAACTATATTTCTAGTTAATGAGACTTTTCTCATGTTTAAAGTTCCATTGACAGTTCCCTAAATTTTTCTCGTGCTAATAACAGTTGTTTAGTGAGTTTTCTCCCTTGATTACAGTGGTAGAAGAAGCACTATTCTTAATTTCTCAAAATAATTTTACCTATTCACAAGGTATTTGCAGGGCGTAAAACCTCTCAAACCTGATGATGAACTCACAATCAATTGTGAGGTAATTTTTATTCTGGAAATCTCTTTAATTTGCGAAAAGTAGGTTATATCTTAAATTTCTGACCAAGAAAAGTCGTAAGAGGATTTGCAGTTGTAGAGAGATCATCAATTACTAACAATTTTGACCAGGTACAGCGCAGACAGTGTTATTAACTGTTGGAGGGGTTGCGTATCTGCGATTAATGCGAAGAACAACAGATATTTGTGGGTTTTAATTTATCGGGCTTGGCTTAACTGGTATCTGAAATTTACTCAAATTCCTGCATTTAAAGCGGAAAACCAAACTATTTTCTGCATTTAACGCGGAAATGTCTATCTAATCGCCACTTTGTATCTTGGTTTTTATGTTGCTCTAATTAGGTTAGCATAACTTCTGCCAAATTGGCAACTTTTTAATTGCAAAGTATGCAACACCGAAATTTTGTATTTTCTTAGTTGAAAAGACAAGCGGTTTAGTTATGCAGATATTTTGCATAACAGAGAGGCAATTGAAGAGAAAACTTAACGATTTTTATTCCAAAAAGAGTTAGCTGTTCACTTGAACATCGCTAGTTCATAGTATTATCACAGTTCTGTTTGTGATTATCGTTGCTTATTTGCGATCATCAAACAGAAATTGCGATCGCGAGCAAAAGACAATATAACCTTTCTCTCTTAGCTGAAACTTCATCAGGGTGTTCAGTGGTTCAACTTCAACAAATCAGTAAAGAGGTTAAATATGGCAACTTCAGGTAATGATGTTCTCTTTGGAACTAGTGGTGATGACTTTATTGATGGTTTAGGTGGGAATGACCAAATTTTTGGTGACGATGGGAATGATACCCTCTTAGGTAATACAGGGAACGACACTATTTTTGGTGATGATGGTGAGGATTCCATTGATGGTGGAACAGGTAATGACCAACTTTTTGGTGAGGATGGAAACGATCGCATTTTTGGTCGTGCTGGAATAGATTTCCTGAATGGTGACAATGGTAACGACTTCCTTGATGGTGGCACAGAGAATGATAGACTTTTTGGTCAAGATGGTGACGATACTCTTGTCGGTGGTAGTGGAGATGATTCCCTCGGTGGAGCCATCCTAGATGCTCAAGGAAATATTATCGATACTGAAGTTGGTAACGACTCCCTAAATGGTGGTGCAGGAAATGACACTATTGATGGTTCCTTTGGTGATGATATTTTAAATGGTGGAACTGGTAATGATTCTCTCTTAGGTGGAGATGGAACTGACATCATCAATGGTGAAGCAGGTTTTGATTTTCTGGATGGTTCCACTGGTGATGACACCTTAAATGGTGGAACTGAAAATGACACCCTCCAAGGTGATTTAGGTAACGACTTTCTTGATGGAGGAACAGGTAATGACATCCTCAACGGTGGAGATGACAACGATATCCTCATAGGTGGAGACGGAAATGATAACTTGATCGGTAGTGCTGGTAGTGACACCTTGACTGGTGGTGCTGGTGCTGACAACTTTACCTTCAACGCTTCCACTGAAGGCATTGACACCATCACAGATTTCTCTATCGTTGACGATACTATCCGGATTTCTGCTGCTGGTTTTGGTGGTGGGCTAACTGCGGGTGTACTTTCAGCTAGCCGATTCTTTGTTGGTTCCCTAGCTAATGATGCTTCCGATAGATTTATCTATAACGCCAGCATCGGTGTGTTGTACTTCGATGTAGATGGTACAGGTAGTGCATCTCAAGTAGAAATTGCTCAATTATCTGGAAATCCGGCGATTACCAGAAATGACATTGTAGTTTTCTAAATAGACATCTCTAGAAAAATGTAGAGACGTAGCAGTCCTATGTCTCTACCCCCAGATTTTGGATCGCAGTCTAATCAAAAAATTCTGGACTTATACTCAGGGAATTAATTGAAATGAATACCAAGATAACAATTTTAGTTACTGACTTAAGCTACAGTACGTTATTTCTTCTCACTATGTCTGTGACACCCCTCTCTCAAACTTGAGGGAGGGGAGATAGTGAGAGTTCAAACAGAACTTGTATTGTGCATCTGTACAGGTAAGTCACAAAATACTTTTCTGAAATAGGAATTGTTTGATTATGGCAAATAGAAACGGAACTCCAGGAAACGATATCCTGAACGGAACCAATAATGCCGACAACATTAACGGCTTTGCTGGTGATGACACGCTCTATGGTTTAGGCGGTAATGACAACATTGATGGCGGCTCCGATAAGGATGAAATCTATGGTGGTGCTGGTGCTGACGTAATATATGGGGGATCAGGCGAAGACGAAATATATGGTGAAGCAGGCAATGATACCCTCTATGGCGGCGCGGATGCTGACGATGCCTTTGATGGCAAAGACCTCATCGATGGTGGTGCTGGGGCTGACTGGGTGTTTGGCGGCTTTCAAGATACTGCTAAAGGCGGTGCTGGTAATGACACTATAGTTGGTAGCTTCTCTGATGACGAGCTATATGGCGATGGTACGAAGGATGACTCAATTGCTGGTGGTGCTGACTCCCTGGTTGGTGGCGATGGCAATGATACCCTTTACGGTGAGGGTAATGAGACAATTAACGGTGGTGCTGATACCCTCCTAGGTGGCGCTGGCGATGATGTTCTCTATGGCTATGTCGGTAATGACTCCCTCCTAGGTGGAGCCGGTTTTGACTCCCTCAATGGTGGTGCTGGTAATGACATCCTCCAGGGACAGGGTGGCGATGATCAGCTCAGAGGTGGTGAGGGTAATGACAACCTCCTAGGTCAAGCTGGTAATGATACCCTCTACGGTGATTTCGACGGACAAGAAAGTCTTGCCGGCAATGATACCTTAAACGGCGGTGTTGGTGATGACTACCTTGATGGCGGTTCTGGTGCTGATTCCCTCGTGGGTGGAGATGGTAATGACCTTCTCTTTGGTGGCGAAGATGCGGAAACCCAAACCACTCGCGACACGCTCACCGGTGAAGGTGGTATTGATTTCTTCCAGTTGTTTTACGCAGACTATGTATACGAGCCACCCCAACCCGGTGAGCCAATCATTCCTGTTCCTGTTGGCGACTACATCACCGACTTTAACAGGAATGAGGACTACTTCGTTATTGAGGGTCTGACATTTGAGCAGCTAGGATTCCGGAACCAGACTATCAATGGAGTAGCGGGTGCTGAAATCTACGTTATTACTGAAGGGGTAACTATTGGTAACTCTGAAAAACTTGCTTTTGTTGCAGGGCAAACCGCTAATCAGCTCAGGAATAGCCCATCAAGTTTCCTTATTGAGCCTGTGTAAGAAATGGGCAACTACAGGATTGTACTTGGTAAAAACCTAGTACGCACCTGATAGATTGCCACATAGACCGGAGGGTAGCAGCGTCGTTAGAATTCTATGCAGCTACTCTTCGGAACCACATTATTTTAATCTCCTGTTTTTACTTAACGGAAGGACAGGAGAAAAATCTTTGCAATCTTCCCAATATTTTAATCATGCATCTACCATGCGAATATTATTTTTACATCCTAATTTTCCGGCTCAATTTCGCCATGTAGCGACAGCTTTAGCTAAGGACAGTAGTAATCAGGTTTTTTTTGGTACTACTCGTCGGGAAGGAAGCTTACCTGGTGTTAACAAGGTTTTTTATCAGGCGAAACGGGAAGCACGACCGGAAACTCACCACTATGTTAGACCCTTGGAAAATGCTGTTCTTCAAGGTCAAGCTGTTTTTCGCACGGCAGAACAGCTAAAAGCTAAGGGATTTGTACCTGATGTGGTTTATGGTCATTCTGGTTGGGGTCCAACATTATTTGTTAAAGATATTTTTCCTCAAGCTAAATTACTCTGTTATTTCGAGTGGTTCTATCATGCTCATGGTTCCGATGCTGATTTTGATCCCAGTGAATCCCTGAATGCGGATGATGAAGCTCGGATTCGGATCAAAAATGCGCCGATTTTGCAAGACTTGTATAGTTGCGATCGCGGTCTGTCTCCAACCTATTGGCAGCGTCAGCAGTTCCCATCAGAATATCAAAGTAAAATTAAAGTTCTCCATGATGGCGTTGATACTGACTTTTTCCGTCCCCAACCAGGGGCAAAGTTAGTCATAGCCAGCAAAAAACTTGACCTGTCCCATGTAGATGAGATTGTCACTTATGCTACCAGAGGTATGGAACCTTATCGGGGTTTTCCGCAGTTTATGGAAGCAGTGGCTTTACTCCAGCAGCGACGACCAAATTGCCATGTAGTAGTTGTGGGGGAAAATCGGGTAGCTTACGGCAAAAAACTCCCCAATGGTAAAACCTATAAAGATGTGATGTTGGAGAAATTCCCCATCGACCAAAGTCGTATCCATTTTACAGGTTGGCTACCCTATGAAGAATATCTGCAAGTTCTCCAAGCATCAAGCGCTCATGTTTATTTGACCCGTCCTTTTGTTTTATCCTGGTCATTACTGGAATCCCTCGCAACAGGTTGTTTGGTGGTGGGTTCAAGAACTCCTCCCGTGATGGAAGTGATTCAAGACGGGGTAAATGGCTTGTTAGCAGACTTTTTCTCACCCCAGGAAATATGCGATCGCCTTGAGGAAGCCTTGAATCACCCCGATAAAATGGCAGAAATTCGTGCCAAAGCCAGGGAAAGTGTTGAACACAAATATAATTTGTCAGTTTTATTACCCAAGCATCTGCAATGGATACAACAGCAGGAAGATAGTAAATTAGTGTTCCCAAGTAGTGCGATTGCATCGGAATCAAGAGTATCTCTGGTAACTGATAATACGTCAAATTCTAAGTATAAAGACTCAAAAATCAACCTAGATAAATCAGTCGAAATCTTACAGGTAAATAACCGCAAGGTGACAGCCGAAGAGATAGTCCCCTTGTTGAGTCAATATCAAATGTTACCTAAACTCAAACAAGAACTAGTAATCGAGGAGGCGATCGCACCTTTTACCTGTACCTCTGAAGAAGAAGCCAAGTGTCATCAGGAATTTTGCCAACAACATAAATTAACATCAGAAGTTGAACGCCAAAATTGGTTACAAAAACAAGGATTAACGGAAGCACAATTTATAGAGTTAGCAACTCGGAAACTACGAATTGAGAAGTTTCAACAAGCAACTTGGGGAAACAAATTAGAATCCTATTTCCGTCAACGCAAACAACAACTTGACCAAGTTATTTACTCCCTAATTCGACTGAAAGATGCGGATTTGGCGCGGGAAATTTATTTTCGCCTCCTAGAAGATGAACAACCTTTTGCAGAATTAGCAAGACAATATTCTGAGGGTACAGAAGTTTCTACAGGCGGTTTAATGGGTCCAGTTCCGCTTTCATCACCCCATCCTAAATTAGCTCAAATCCTCACCATCAATCAGCCAGGTGAGTTATCACCTCCAACTCGCATTGGTGAATGGTGGATAATTGTCCGCTTAGAAAAACTGTTACCAGCCAAATTAGATGAAACAGTGAAAGAGAAGTTGTTAAATGAACTATTTTCTACTTGGTTACAAGAACAACTTCAACCTGTAGCTGCTAAAGAACCATTAGAAATTAAACAATCAGCTTAAACCGAGGAGCTTAACTGTAGTTTGTACGGTGCGTCAGTGACAAACTTTCAAAATAGAAGGATTAGCTGACGCGCTCTACAACTTCAGTTAACATTCAGCATCAAAATTTTTCAATTTACTCAATTAATCTAGAGGTATCTATTCAATGGCAGCCCAAGACTTTAGCAATCAAAGCCTCAATGGAAATAACTTTAATGGACAAAACCTAAACGGTTCAAATTTTTTTAAAACTACTCTCACAGGGGTGCAATTTGTCAATACAGCCCTTAGAGGTACTAACTTTGAAGAATCAAGTTGGTTCAACGTCAATGCATCAAATGCTGTTTTTGCTCCGAATAACAACTTTCCATCACCAGCTAATTTGTTCAAAGCAAAATTAGAAAATGTCAATCTCAGTGGGGCAAACCTAACTGGAGCGAATTTATCACTAATTGATACAAAATTTATTAACTTATCAAATGCCAATTTAACTAATGCTAATCTCCGAGAAGCAAATCTCAGTGGGGAACAGTCGGAGCGACCAAATTTAGCGGGAGCAAACTTTACAGGTGCCGATTTATTTAAAACGAAGCTAAAAGCTGCGGATTTGACAGGGGCAAATTTCACCAATGCGAAGTTTCAAGAAACAGAGTTAGAGGCAACTCTTTTAGTTAACGTGAATGCAACGGGTGCTGATTTTAGACAAGCCAAACTCACTGATTTGATTCTCCAAAATTCTACCTTTGATTTAGCAAATTTTAGTGGTGTCTCTATCAGTGATGTAGAAGCATTCAATCCAAATCAACCAGTGAATGTGAGCTTTCGTGGTGCTGATTTAAGCAACTTGGTTTTAGATGATGCGACTTTAAGTGGTGCTGATTTTAGTGCTTATGTTGCTACTAATGGTACAGCTACAGCTACAAATTTAACTGGTGCTAAATTAATTGATAGTAATTTCACTGGTTCCAATTTCAGCAGTGCCAAACTAGTAAATACTGACCTCTCCAAAACTAACCTCACCAATGCCAACTTTACTGGTGCTGACATGAGTGGGGTACTCACTACCGATGCGATCGCTATTAGTGCAAATTTCACCAACGCCAAGTTAAATAATGCCAACCTGTCAAAAGGTGACTTTACCAATGCTACCTTTGTGGGTGCGAATCTTACAGGTGCGATCGCGGTTGATGCGATCGGTTTGTATCTTGGTGATGGTGGTAATAATAACCTCACTGGCACCAGCAACGGTGACAACCTCTTTGGTTTTGGAGGTAATGACACTCTCAACGGTGGTGCTGGTAATGATTTTCTCGATGGTGGGGCTGGCGCTGACTTCCTGATTGGTGGTGCTGGCAATGACACCTTATTTGGCGGGGCTGGTGCTGATAATCTCAACGGTGGTGCTGGCAATGATGTTCTCGATGGTGGTGCTGGGAATGATTTTTTAATAGGTGGTGCGGGGGATGATTTTTTAATAGGTGGTGCTGGTAACGACACCTACATAGTTGATAGCATAGGAGACACAATTACAGAAAACGTCGATGAAGGTACAGATATAGTTCAATCTAGCCTGGACTATACCTTGGGCGACAATTTAGAAAATCTAATCTTGGTTGGTACAGCCCAAACAGGTACAGGTAATGCTCTTGCCAACACAATCACTGGTAACGAAGCCAACAATAATCTCAGTGGACTTGCTGGTAACGATATCCTCTTTGGTAATGGTGGTAACGATACCCTATTAGGGGGAGGAGGTAGCGATACTCTCGATGGTGGTGAGGGCGATGATAGCATCAACGGTGGAGTTGGCGCTGACTGGTTGATTGGTGGTGCTGGTAATGATTTCCTCACCGGCGGCGATGGTAATGATACTTTAACTGGTGGTGTGGGCAATGACACCATGAATGGTGGTGCTGGTAATGACACCTTTATCTTTGCGTCGGGATTTGGCAATGACCAAATTAATGCTTTCACAAAGGGTGAAGACAAAATTGATCTGACGGCATTTAATATCAATTTTGGTGCTTTGACGGTGACTCAATCTGGACAAACTAGAGTTATTTCCGGCTCTGTTTTCGGTACAGATACAATTACCCTCGGAAATTTCACAGCTACGAATGGTGTGGGTAGCACTCTTGATGCTAACGACTTTATTTTTAGCTAATTGTTTGCACCATTAATTTTGGTAGTTTGCCGTGGTGTGGAGAGAAATTACTGGGGAAATATTCTTCCTAAGCTGATGTGCAGGGTGCATTGTACAACCCAAAATGTAGAATCACCGTAGTGCGGGCATCTTGCCCGCGTGTGGCATACTCTTCCTGGAAATAGGGAGCAATACTCTTCCTGGAAA
>NZ_JAYGHN010000026.1:0-11665 GCF_034931845.1 Calothrix sp. UHCC 0171 | reverse complement strand
CCTGGAAATAGGAGTAATACTTTTCCTGGAAATAGGAGTAATACTTTTCCTGGAAATAGGAGTAATACTTTTCCTGAAAATAGGAGTAATACTTTTCCTGGAAATAGGGAGCAATACTCTTCCTGGAAATAGGAGTAATACTTTTCCTAAAAATAGGAGTAATACTTTTCCTGAAAATAGGGAGCAATACTCTTCCTGGAAATAGGAGTAATACTCTTCCTGGAAATAGGAGTAATACTCTTCCTGAAAATAGGGAGCGAGACGCTCCCACTACCATTTTTTTACTTATCGGTTTTTGAGCAATTCAAAACTTACATATTTTTAACAAGGAGTGCATCATGCCAGCTTTAAACTTTAACGAACAAACCTTAGTTGGAAATAACTTCCGAGGTCAAAACCTCAACGGTTCTACCTTTTTCAAAGCCAGTCTGACAGACGTTCGCTTTGATCCCAATAATGCAGGTAACGCGACACAATTAAGAGGCACAAATTTTAGTGAATCTAGTTGGTTTAATGTCAATGCTCAGAATGCGATTTTTGCTGCTAATAACAACTTTGGTCCAGCTAATTTATTTCTAGCGACATTAGAGAATGTGAATCTGAGTGGAGCTAACTTGACTCAGGCTAATTTGTCACTCATTAACACGAAATTTATTAACCTCTCCAACGCTAACCTAACTAATGCGAATTTGCGAGAAGCCAATCTCAGTGGTGAACAGTCAGAGCGACCAAATTTAACAGGAGCAAACTTTACCGGAGCCGATTTATTTAAGGCAAATCTCAAAGCGGCTGACTTTACAGGTGCTAATCTGACGAATGCTAGTTTACTGGACACAAATTTAGAAAACGCTGTCTTAGTGAATGTCAATGCCACAGGTGCTGATTTTCGGGATACAAACTTCACAGATGTAATTCTGCAAAATTCTACCTTTGATTTGGCTAATTTCAGTGGTGTCTCTTTGAGTGATGTCCTGCTTAATCCAGGACAACCAGCAAATGTGAAGTTTCGCGGTGCTGATTTAAGCGGATTATTAGCAGATGATGCCATTTTAACTGGTTCTGATTTTACTTCCTATGTTGCTGCTAATGGCGCTGTGACAGTGACAAACCTAGTTAATGCCAAATTTGATGACACCGATTTAAGTGGTTCTAACTTCACGGGAGCCAATGCCCAAGGTGTATTCATTAACGGACTAGCGATTGGTGCGAACTTTACCAATACCAATCTCACAAATGCCGATTTATCGAAGGGTAACTTCACCAATGCTACCTTTATCGGAGCAGACCTGACGGGAGCAAATGCTGTTGATGCGATCGGTCTATATATTGGAGATGAAGCTGATAACACCATCGTTGGTACAATCAACGGCGATAATATCTTTGGCAATGGTGGTAATGACAACCTTAGCGGTGGTGCTAGTAATGATTACCTTGATGGTGGTAACGGTAATGACATTCTCAATGGTGAAGGAGGCGCTGACACCCTCAACGGTGGTGCTGGTAATGATGAACTGAACGGTGGTGCGGGTAATGACTCTCTAGTTGGTGGTGCTGGTGCTGACACCCTCAACGGTGGTGCAGGCAATGATTTCCTTGATGGTGGTAACGGTAATGACAGGATGGTTGGTGGCGCTGGTGATGACATATATATCGTTAACAGTGCTGGAGATACCGTCATTGAAAACGCCAACGCAGGTATAGATACTGTCCAATCTAGTCTTGCTAGCTATACTTTAACCGCCAATGTAGAAAATTTAATCCTGATCGATCCCGCCCAAAGTGGTACAGGTAACGAACTTAACAACGTTATCACAGGTAACGCCGCTAACAATACCCTGGTTGGGGGTGCTGGCAATGATAACTTGAATGGTGATGGCGGTGATGATTTCCTTGATGGTGGAATAGGTGATGATGTTTTAGTTGGTGGTCTGGGTAATGACATTTATGTAATTGATAGCATCGGAGACATCATTACAGAGAATGCTGAGGAAGGCATAGATACCGTACAATCTAACCTCGCTAGCTACACTTTAGGCGACAACTTAGAAAACTTGACCTTAATTGGCACAGCAGAAAGCGGCACAGGGAACGCACTTGCCAATACCATTACTGGTAATGCGGGCAATAATAACCTGAATGGAGCAGGTGGTAACGATATTCTCTTTGGCAACGCAGGTGACGATACCCTTGTGGGAGGAGCGGGCAGTGATACCCTTGATGGGGGTGATGGCAATGATAACCTCAACGGTGGAGTCGGTGCTGACTGGTTGACTGGTGGAGCAGGCAATGACACCCTCAATGGTGGTGATGGTGCTGATACCTTTGTCTTTGCATCAGGCTTTGGCAGCGATCGCATTGTCGGTTTTGCTGATGGTGTAGACAAAATTGATCTCAGGGCATTTAATACCAATTTTGCAGCGTTGGGGATTACTCCACCATCTGGCGCACCTGCTGTTATTACCATCGGTGCAGATACGATTACTTTAGCAGGCTTCAATTCCAGCAATGTTGATGCTAGCGATTTTATCTTCAGCTAACTTTGCAGACATCATGAATACCTGATAAGTAGCGGGTATTCATATTCCCGACTTCTCCAAAAGTCGGGAATTTAATCGGTTAGGAATCAGAATTACTTAGCTCAAAATCTTGTAATTAAGGTAAAAAAATGCGGATACTTTTTACCATTGCTCACTTTTTTCGACCAGATAGTCAGGGTAAGCACGCTTCCCAACGAAAGAATCCTCAGCCACGCATACAAGCTTTAACTCAAAGTATTACTAACTTACATCAGCTATTTGGCAAATCTCAAAGTATTATTAATATCGCTCAAAGATTAGCTTTTCCAGCTAACCAGCCTCAACGTAGCCAACTCGATATTATTATTTGTACTACTCAAGATTGTCATCTTCTCGAACAGCTATCTTTACCACCCCATTTTTATCAAAACTATGTAACTCAAGCCGAACCTTTGTTGTTGGGATTTGAATGTCAAGCTGTACTGAGAGACAATTTAGGCAAGTATGATTATTATTGTTTCCTGGAAGATGATTTAATCATTCATGACCCTTGGTTTTTTGTGAAATTAAATTGGTTTACGCAACAAGCTAGTGATTTAAGTCTGCTGCAACCTAATCGCTATGAAGTCTCCGTTAACAATCTGACCGATAAAGCCTATATTGATGGCGATTTACTTCCAAGAGTCACTGCGCCTTTTCAGAATGTACAAGAAAAATGGGAACTAAAAGGTCAAATAATGGGGATGCCAATCACATTTAATCGTGCTTTAAATCCCCATGCTGGCTGTTATTTTTTGAATGCTAATCAGATGGCTTATTGGTCTAAGCAAAAGCATTTTATTGACAGAGATATTAGTTTTGTCAGCCCCTTAGAAAGTGCTGCGACATTAGGAATCATGAAGACATTTAGGGTTTACAAAACAGTACCACAACAGGCGAATTTTTTGGAAATTCAACATTTTGGTACGGGATTTTTAAGTCTGATTGGGGAAAAAATTCCTTTGTCGGTTAGCTAAAATGATTGAGGATTATTATATAATAGATGTACATTTCCACAAATATTTTACCTGCAAGTAATTATCATTAATGTCGAAAAATCATGAAAAGAAGCAATCAGTAATCAGAGAATATGCGAAGAACTTTAAGGGCTTTATGTGGTACGCACGTACCCGTATTCTTTTCTCGTATATTCTAATTTTTGGTGTGACTTTTGTGATTTTTGTCCCTGCATTTCGTGAGTTATTGTACGCACGAGTGAATACTCGTGTTTATAGGGAGACAATGGAAAAAATGCAGGTATTCAAGGAATTAGTTAGTAGGGAAGCTCAAAAGACTATACAGAATGAGAATAGAGAAGCAACTAATTCACTTCGGAAAGCTGATAAACGTCTACTAAAGCCGCCATCTTCTAAAGCCGAGTTGGAAGAATTTTTTGATGGGTTTTTGGGTAATCAACTTCCAGAAGACGATACATATCTGATTGCCTTAATGGAAGGGAAATTTTATAAATCGAGTCCTAGAGCCAGACCAAAACCACTAAGTATAGATTCAAAATTAATTCTTGATTGGGCAAAATTAACTCAAGCAGAGGAAGGTGAAAAGATAATTCATGGTAGTAATGTGGGTAGTATTATTTATCTTGCTCAACCTGTAATCATCAAGGGCGAAATTATGGGGGTATTTGTAATTGCACGCACTACAGCTGGTGAACGTAATGAAGTCTTGGAAGCTGTGCGTGTAATTATTCAGGTGGGTGCAAGTATGCTATTTTTGGTTTTAGTTTTGGCTTGGTTTGCTTCGGGAAAAATTCTCGCACCTTTACGCTTACTGACACAAACTGCTCGTAATATTAGTGGCTCTGATTTAAACCAACGTATACCCGTGCGTGGAGAGGGAGAAATTGCCGAATTAGCAGCTACCTTTAATGAAATGATGGATAGATTAAAGGCTGCTTTTAACAGTCAGAAAAATTTCCTCAACGATGCTGGACATGAACTGCGAACACCAATTACTATCATTCATGGTCATCTGGAGTTGATGGGGGATGAGCCTCAAGAAAGGCAGGAAACTCTAGCGTTAGTAATGGATGAATTAGAGCGAATGAAACGATTGGTTAACGATCTAATTCTACTGGCAAAGGTGGAACATCCTAATTTTTTGTATTTAGAAACATTTGAGGTTAGTAATTTTACTGAAGAGATATTTGCCAAAGCTCAAGCTTTAGGAGAACGCAATTGGCAGCTAGAAAATGTAGGAAAAGGTAAAATAGTCGGCGATCGCCAGCGCTTGACTCAAGCTATCATGAATTTAGCAGAAAACGCAACCCAATATACAAAAACGACTGATATTATTGCCCTTGGTTCTGTGATTTATCGGGGTAAAGTTAAGTTTTGGGTGCGGGATACTGGAGAGGGTATTGCCCAGGGAGAACAAAAAAGAATATTTGAGCGTTTTGCCCGTGCTGCCAACAGTCGCCGTCGTTCGGAAGGTTCTGGTTTAGGATTATCTATAGTTCAAGCGATTGTAGAAGCTCATAATGGGAAAATAACAGTTGCCAGTAAAATAGGAAAAGGAGCCACATTTACCATAATTTTACCTTTGTAAATAATTCAATCAAAATTCAATCAAAATTCAATCAAAATTTAATAATAATATTAAGTCATGTCCAAACCCTAGTAGATTGGAGAATTAGTTAAAGCGATGCAGATGAAAGTAATCATAGTAGGTATTTGCAATGTATCGCTACTAATATTTTTAGCTGCTTGTCATTGTTGCAAAAAACAGGAAAAAAAGATAATTGTCCCTATAGTTGTAGAACAAGCATTCACAGCAAAATATTCTGAGATACCTCACACCTGGCAGATACATGACTATGGTTATGAGGCGGTATTTACTCAAAATGGTATCGAATATGAAGCTGAGTTTTCAGGTACTGGAGAATGGTTAGAAAGTGAATATTTAGTGTCAGAAAAAGAATTTCCTGCTGTTGTCTTAGAGAAAATAAAAAAAGAATATCCAAAATTTATAATTACAAAATACGAAATAGAAATTACGCCTCAAGGTTTATTTTACGAAGCAGATATCACAGATGGAGAAAGGGAATATGAAGTATATTTTGATGGCAAAGGTAATTCTGTAGTTGATTTATATGAGGATTAAAAGTGGAACTTTAGAGTCCATTAAGTCGATTTCAGATTGAATGGAGATAAAAAGTTTTCATTTTTATGAAACTACATCTTTGTCTTGATTAACTTTTTCTAAATATGAATTAACCTTTGCTAATAAATCGCCAAATCGGAATGGCTTGGTTACGTAATCATTAGCACCTAAACTGAGTGCAGTAGTTCGGATTCGTTCGTCAGAAAGAGCCGTGATAATAATAATTGGCAAATTTTCATCTTGGCTACGGAGTTCTTGCAAAACAGCCCAACCATCCTTAATTGGTAAACCTAAATCCAGCAACAATAATTCAAACTCTTCGTTTGTAGCCTTTTGTAATGCTTGCTCTCCATCCGATGCAACTGTTGTCATAAAACCATTCTTGCGGAACCCTTTTTCGATAAATGCAGCTAAACGTGTTTCGTCTTCGGCAATAAGTATGCGGTTCATAAAATAAAATTTATTTTTAGCTATATAGTTGTTCATTATATTCATATTCCTCCTCTCTAAGTTATGTAGGAGTCATACTTAATTTTTGAGCAGATACGTAGTTCTGTAGTATTGCTAAAAAACTGCGTTAAGTTTTCTTGTTATACCATTTCACAAAGTGCTTGATACCAATCTTTTTCTTTTTCGGCTTGCCAAACTTATCAGAAATTCTAGTTAAATGGCATCATACTACTAGAATAGCTAACTTTGTTCAAAAATCCAACTGGATAGATTCCTATATTTAATTTTTTAATTTTAACCCAAGAAACCCAGTTTCTTGGATTTAAGTATCGAGCATTATCTGACTTTTTGATGAGAAACCTGGTTTTTCCCTGCGTGACTATTGTTAATAAATATTTACTTTATAAATAGTCTCTTAATTTTTTACTGAATGTCCTGGCATCTATGTATAAAAAAAACTACGATAAGCTTGTGTTAATAATTAATATTTGAAAACTATTGTTTTTATGAAAAGTTATTTTAATATCTTTAGGACTTAGGCACTGTCAAAATTAACCGTGGTATGAATTGACGAAAATAGGTCATTTCTGGCTTCGATTACTCGTGACTTTAGTGTTAAAGAACGGGAATTCAATAACTGGCAATTATAATCGAACGTGAAATGCTGCGTTACGCTGCGCTAACGACACCCTACTTTTGTCATTTATAGGGGGTTTAGCATTGCTACGCCCCCACAAAAAACGTGATTTTCCGCAGTCGAGATGCATCTTACAAATAATTCTGTCTTTCTACTTACTCACGTGAAACTAAATTTAGCGAATATTTTCTGGTTATGACTATTATGGGCTAGCAAATAGTGAAAGAGATGGACAAATGATGCCCATCCTCAAGTTATTCAGTGTTAACTGATGTAGTCTAAGATGTAATCTGATTTTTTTGACCGAGTATTCAGGAGAACACACCGAGAAACCGTCTAAAACAATCAAATCAAATAAATTGAGAAGATTGATTTGGTAGGCTTAAGAGGTATTGCATACTATTTTCTGATCTAGCGATGAAAATATGATGAAAGTTACATGAGAAAAGTCTTATATTCGTAAACGATAACCCATACCTCTAACAGTTTCGATTAGATTGTTGCCAAGTTTTTTCCGCAAATAACCAACATAAACATCAACTATATTAGAGCCTGGGTCATAATCATAACCCCAAACCCGATCTAATAACTGTTCCCGACTTAAAACCTGTCCAGGATGACTAAAAAAAGTTTCCGCCAAAGTAAATTCCCGCGCGGGTAATTCTATTGTTTCTCCTGCAACTTTTACTTTACGCGATCGCAAGTCTAAAGTTGCATTTCCTACCTGCAACACCATTTCTACTTTTGGTTGATTGGCACTATGATTACGCAACCTGGCTTTTACCCGCATCAGCAACTCTTCAAACCGAAACGGTTTAGTTAAATAATCATCCGCACCGGCTTCAAACCCCGCCACCTTATCCTGAATATCATCGCGGGCAGTCAAAATAATTACTGGTAATTGTTCGCCTTGTCCCCGTAATTCTTCTAAAATGTATAGCCCATCTTTACCGGGAAGCCCCAAATCTAGAATCAATAAGTCAAAATTTGCACTAAACACCATATCAGTAGTAGATGCTGCATCAGAAGCAACAGATGTTGTATAACCGTGCGATCGCAATCCTTTCTCAATAAAGGAAGCAATACGGGGTTCATCTTCGGCGATGAGAATTCGATTCATCGGATACAACTTCTTGTTTCAAGGGTTCTAAAGGTAGGACGAGGGTAAAGGTAGAACCAGTTCCCAATGCACTCTTGAGGTAAATTTTACCACTATGTGCTTGAGTAATGGCTTTGACGATAGATAGACCTAAACCTGCTCCTTCCGAACGACGGTGACTATTTGCGGCACGGGCAAATCTTTCAAAAATGCGCTTCTGGTCGGCGGGTGTAATGCCTGCTCCTGTATCTTGCACCCAAAAGCGGACTTTTCCTTTGGATATACCCGAACCGATATAAATGATACTATCCTCTTCAGTATACTGGGTTGCATTATGTGCCAGATTCATAATTGCCTGTGTCAATCTTTGCCTGTCTACCAGCATTTTCCCCTTGGCAACCGCGTCTAATTGCCAGTTTCTTGGTGCTAAAGCCTTGGCTTTATTAAATACCTCTTCCGTGAATGCCGCAATATCAACTTGATCTAAAATCAAAAAATCGGGGCGTTCTGCCTTTGCCAGTAAAACCAAATCATCAACAAACCGCGTCATGCGATCGAGTTCATCCATGGCGATTGCGAGGGTTTCCTGCTGTTCTTCCGGCTCATCCCCCATTAGTTCCAGGTGTCCGCGAATAATTGCGATGGGGGTACGCAGTTCATGCCCCGCATCATTAATAAAGTTGCGTTGAGTTGCAAACGCAGCCTCAAGTCTATCCATCATGGCATTAAAAGTCTTTGCTAACTCGGCAATTTCTCCGCCTCCATCCACAGGGATGCGCTTGGCTAAATTCGACTCGCTAATTGATTGTGCTGTTTGAATAAAAGTGCGTAAAGGTGCTAAAACTCGACCAGCAGCAAACCAAGCCAACAATAAAGCCACAATGAGAGCAAAATATTGAACCTCACTAATAACTTGTAAAGCTTCTAGTGCTTCTTCCCGTTCTCCAGCAGTCGTATGAGCAGCAATAAATACTCCCATCACTTCATTATTAATACGTATGGGGTAAGCGGCATAAAGAATACTTCCAACTCTGGGGTCATCGACTTTTACTTCGTCTCTGGATGCTTCTGTTAGCTTTAACCAACGTTTCATTAAAGCTGAATTTCGGTCGATCGCATTGGGTAAAGCTCGCGGAGTTGATGTATAAAATTCCCCCTTCACCACGGCAATAAAATAGACATCATCATCAGGTAATTCATCGGAGAAATAAATATTGAAAATCTCGATTAATTCTGCGAGATTTTGGGGTGGTTCCCAAATAATCTTATCTTTGCGTTTGCGTAACCTTTCTAAATCCTCTGCCTCCTGGTTTTTATAACCTTCGGTGACAATTTTTTGAAACTCAGTAATTTCCTCATCTATATCTTTCTCTACCCGTGCTTGTACTTTTGCAAACAAACGGTTATGAATTGTAGGGATTGCGATCGCAATAAAAAAAGTCATCAACAGCAGATACCACAGCAAAATCCGCGTGCGGGCTTCGCCAAAGACTTTAAACCAATTCCGGAAAAACTTTACAGGTTGTTGAGCGAGCTTGCTCATGTCCATTAATTTTAATAATGTTTCTTAAACCATGGAATTACAGCTAAATCAGGGAATGTTGAGACATTTTTTACTTATCTTTACTGATTCTACACCACCGCAGGTTTTGATTGGGGAAATTCCAGGATTACTGTAAAGGTCGTATATTACAGCACACCACTTTGCGACAATCAAAACAAGCTTGAGAAAACTTTGGTTATGGTAGCTATCCCTCAACAACCGCAAAAATGACCATCGAGGAATATCTCGAATGGGAACCTTACCAAGACGTTCGTTATGAATATGTTGATGGCAAAGTTTTCGCCATGATTGGGGTGACAATTCCCCGTAATGATATTGCTCTCAATCTTTATAGAAACTTGTATCTTCATCTGTTATTTTTAGTAATGAAAAGCCAAATTAGCGATAGCTCAACTGTTCAGATATAACAGTTGGGGTGCGGAATGTAAGTTAGATTTATTCATTGTAAATTACAAGAATAGTTTGCAGGGATGTGAATCTGTTCATTGCCCAAAATGGAGGCAGAAGGAATAAACCATGTCCATAGAACATTTCGACGTTGTGATTGTCGGAGCAGGACTTTCCGGAATCGGCACAGCTTATCAGCTACAGAGCAAGTGCCCAGGAAAAAGCTACATGATTCTGGAAGGGAGGGATTCTATGGGTGGAACCTGGGACCTCTTCCGCTATCCAGGTATCCGCTCCGATAGTGATATGTATACACTCGGCTATAACTTCAAGCCGTGGAAAGAAGCGAAAGTTATCGCCGATGGACCATCAATCCTCAAATATGTGCAGGAGACTGCCACAGAAAACGGTATCGATAAACATATCCGCTATGGTTATCTCGTCAAGAAAGCTACTTGGTCAAGCACCAATTCCACATGGACGATTGAAACTCAACGCAAGGATACAGATGAAACCGTCTGCTTCACCTGCAATCTCCTGCTGATGTGTTCTGGCTACTACAGCTATAAGGATGGCTACACCCCCGAATTCAAAGGTCGCGATCGCTTCCAGGGCAAAATAATTCATCCACAAAAATGGGACAAGAGTCTCGATTATCGCGGTAAAAAGGTGGTGGTCATCGGTTCTGGAGCAACCGCAATCACCTTGGTACCAGAAATGTCTAAAGATGCAGAACATGTGGTGATGCTACAACGTTCACCAAGTTATCTTTTTTCACGCTCCGACGAAGATGCAATTGCCAACTTTCTCAGTAAGTTTCTGCCTGCCAAACTGACCTATCTGATCATGCGTTTGAAGTACATCGCACTTCAACAGATAACTTATCAGACTATGCGTGCAAAACCGGAGATGAGCAAGCAGAAACTGATTGACATGGTGCGTCAAGAACTTGGTACTGACTATGATGTTGAAAAACATTTCACTCCGCACTACAATCCTTGGGACCAACGTCTCTGCCTAGTGGCAAACAGCGACCTGTTCCAGGCGATTAAGTTAGGTAAGGCATCGGTTGTCACCGATAATATAGATACTTTCACTGAAAAGGGTATCCTCCTAAAATCGGGTCAGGAACTTGAAGCCGATATTATTGTTACGGCAACAGGACTCAATCTCGTTGTACTTGGTGGTGTAAAATTTGACGTTGATGGTCAGCCAGTTGACTTCTCGAATACCTATGTCTACAAGGGCATGATGTATTCCAATGTGCCGAACCTTGTTTCGGTCTTTGGCTACGTCAATGCCTCCTGGACTCTACGTGCTGACCTGATAGCGGAATATATTTGCCGCATCATCAATCACATGGATAAGACTAGCTCTTCTCAATGTACACCACGTCTGCGGGATGAAGAGCAGAATATGACTGCACGTCCCTTGGTTGAGAATTTTTCCTCTGGCTACATACAAAGGGTGATACACTTGTTGCCGAAGCAAGGCGATCGCGAACCCTGGGTTGGAGCTCAAAGCTACAAACGAGACAAGAAAATGGTTCGTTGTGAGGCGATTGAAGACGGTGTGCTGGTATTCAGTTCTGCCCCAGAAATTCAGAAGCATTCGTGATAGGTTAGAAGCGAGTGTATTTTCTGTATACGCAGGGCAGACGCATCTTATTTTTACAATGCTTACGAGATAAGGGTTTCAGCCATTATTTAGTTTAGTAACTAAAAGACATAACCCTTGCTACGTAAAGCTTACAGAATTTAGATGCATTTGCCCTGTATACTTAGGTATATTTTTGACTCAAAATTATCAGCAAGATAGTGACTTAAATCATTATTGTTTTTAACATAAATATA